>JAZSCE010000001.1:0-27114 GCA_045602725.1 Faecousia sp.
AGCGCCCACAGAGCGGACCTTCTCGGTAACCAGTGCGCCGTAGATCTGTGCGGGGAATGCAGCGCCGGTGGGATGGTACTGCAGAGTGTCGGGGTACAGCAGTCTTGCGCCGGCACGGTAAGCCAGCACCAGGCCGTCAGCGGTAGCGCCGTAGTGGTTGGAGGTGGGGAAGCCCTGGTAGTGGAGTCTGCCAGCGCCGCCGGTGGCAAGAATCACGGTCTTTGCCCGGGCGACCAGCAGCTCACCGGTCTCCATATTCTTCAGCACCGCACCGCAACAGCGGCCGGCTTCGTCCTTGATCAGCTCGATGGCGGAGGTGAAGTCCACAACGGGAATCTGACGGTTCAGCACCTCGTCACGGAGGGTACGCATAATTTCCGCACCGGAGTAGTCCTTGGCTGCGTGCATTCTCTTGCGGGAGGTGCCGCCGCCGTGGGTGGTGACCATCGTGCCATCGGGAGTCTTATCGAACTCTACACCCAGCTCGCTGAGCCAGGCGATAGCTTCGGGAGCTTCGGTAACCAGCTTGTACAGCAGGTCCTTCTGCGCGGCAAAGTGACCGCCGCCGAAAGCATCCAGGAAGTGCTGAGCGGGGCTGTCGCCGGGCTTGTCAGCAGCCTGAATGCCGCCCTCTGCCATCATAGTGTTGGCATCGCCCATACGCAGCTTGGTAACGATCATTACCTTTGCGCCGTTGTTGTGGGCCTCAATAGCAGCGGAAGTGCCGGCACCACCGGCGCCGATGATCAGCACATCGGTCTCGTAATCGGGCTTGGTCAGGTCGATATCCACGCCCAGCAGACGGGATTGACCCTGCAGCAGCTTAGCCAGCTCTACGGGAACCTTCTGGCCGGCATTGGGGCCCATCACAAGGTTTTCAAACTGATCCTCGCGATAGTCGGGGTGGTAGGTTTTCAGCAGGACGGACTTTTCCTCAGCGGTCATCCGGCGGGGATCCAGCTGCATATTGGCCTCACGGGCAGCTTCTACCTTCTTGATAGATTCTTGCATAAAAGCATCTGTATACATCTTGCCGCCTCCTTACTTTTCGATGTCCCGATGGTTGTACAGCTCCTGCATTTCCTCAATGGGCTTGCCCATCAGGTCCTCCAGCAGCAGTTCATACTTGCCTTCGTTGATTTCCTTAATGCGCGCATCCAGGTGATCGCAGTGGGGAGCGATGTACTTGCCGTAGAGCCGGCGGGCCAGCATAGCCACCTGGGGGTGGGAGATTCCGGCGGGGCAACGGCTGGAGCAGACGCCGCACATAACGCAGTCGAAGGACTCCTCGGCGCACTTTTCGTATTCGCCACGCTGTGCGTAGGCATTGTACTGCATAACATTCAAGCCCTGGGTGCAGGCCTGGGTACAGGCATTACAGCCGACGCAGGCATAAATTTCGGGGTACAGTTGCATCATGATCTGCTCGGTGGGCTTGACCTTGTTGATGTCGTAGACCTCTTTTACCAGGGGGAAGAAGGGCAGGGTGGCCACATACATATTGTCCTCCACCTTGGTGGAGCAGGCAAGGCAGGTCTTCAGTTCCCGGTCACCGGCGATGCGGTAGATGGTGGCGCAGGCGCCACAGAAGCCGTTGCGGCAGCCGCAGCCTCTTACCAGCTGATAGCCGGCATATTCCATCGCCTCCATAATGGTCAGGCTGGCAGGAACGGAATATTTCTTGCCGTAAAGATAAACATTAACCATTTTTTCCATTTTATTATCTCCTTAATACTCGTCGGGCAGCTCGTCCATCTGATCCAAACGGAACACCGGGCCATCCTTACAAACGTACTTGTCGCCGATGTTGCAGCGGCCGCACTTGCCCAGGGCGCACTTCATCTTCAGCTCGAAGGTGGTGTAGACCTGATTCTTTTGGAAGCCAAGCTCCATCAGTCCGGCCAGCGTGAACTTGATCATAATGGGAGGTCCGCACATCAGAACGGTCTTGGAGGTGTCAAAGTTCAGCTCCTTGACATAGTTGGGAACGAAGCCGACGTGGCCATCCCATTCCGGCTGGGGATTGTCAATGGTCAGGTGAACATTGATGCCGTCCTCTTTGCACCACTGGTCGATGATCTCGGGGAAATCCACAAGATCCGCCATACTGCGGGAGCCGTAGACAATGTCGATCTTACCGTAGCGGTCACGGTAGTGGCGGCAGTAGTTGATGACGGAGTGCAGCGGCGCCAGACCGATGCCGCCGGCGATGAACAGCAGATCCTTGCCGGCCAGCTCCGTATCCACGGGGAAGCCGTTGCCGTAGGGGCCACGAATGGTGATCTGCTGACCCACCTCCATCTGATGCAGCCAGGTGGTAACGCAGCCGCACTTTTTGATGGAGAAGTCCAGGTAATCTTTTTCCGTGGGGGAGGAGGTGATGGAGAACAGCGCCTCGCCCACACCGGGGATGGACAGCATTGCGCACTGTCCGGGAATGTGCTCAAAGGGCTTGACACCGTCAATGCCGGTGACCCGGAAGGTCTTAACATCCGGCGTATCGGTGCGGATCATAGTCACGACGCCCAGCATAGGAATCAGCGGATCATTTCTCATACTTTTTCCTCCTTCAGCGCCTTGGCAACCTTGACGATGTTCATATGGATGGGGCATTTCTGCAGGCAGCGGCCACACCCGACGCAGCCGAAGATGCCGTCATTATTGTTGGGGAAGTACACCAGCTTGTGCATAAATCTCTGGCGGAAGCGCTCCTTTTGGGTGGGGCGGTTGGTGCCGTGAGCCATCATGGTAAAGTCGGAGTACATACAGCTGTCCCAGCAGCGGAAGCGGCGCACCTCACGACCATTGTCGAAATCCTGCACATCGTAGCACTGGCAGGTGGGGCAGACGAAGGTGCAGGTGCCGCAGCCCAGGCAGCTTTCGGAAAGCTCTGCCCACTTGGGGCTGTTAAAGACATCCAGCAGCTTCTGATCCTTGAAATCACTTAAGTCAAGGCCGCTCAGGGGCAGCTTGTCAAGAATCTTGCGAGTGGCTTCCTGCTGTGCGGTGACAGCGGCGTCATTGCAATCGGTCAGGTTAAGGGTAGCGGTCAGCTCTTCACCCTTGGCGGTATTGGCACGCCAGTATAGGTTTTCGCCATCCATCCAGCAGGTGATGTCCCCGGCGGGATTTGCCGCGTCAATGCCGAAAACACCGCAGAAGCAGGTTTCCGCAGGACGGGAGCAGGCCAGGGTGATGACCACGCCGTTTTCCCGGCGGGTCTGATAGAAGGTGTCCACAGGATCGGAAAGGAACACCCGGTCCAGGATATCAAAACTGGCGCAGTCACAGGCACGCACGCCAAAGACCACGAAGGGCTGGGCTTCATCCCGATTCTCGACGATGTTGATCTTGGTGCCTTCCACCTTGAAGTTGACGAGCTGTTCCACCTGGGGGAAGAACAGATCCTTGGCGCTGCGGACGGTGTTCAGCTTGTCAGTCAGGGCGATGCCCTCTGCCCAAGGGGTGAACTTGGCAGCGCCGGCACCGTCATCGGCGGGGATGTACAAATTTTTCTGCGCAGAAATAGCTGCAAACAGATCATTTAACTGGGAAATTGCAATCTTTTTCATTTTATTGCCCTCCCCGTTCGTGTACGATGGACGGCTCGCAGTCGTCCACGGTGAAGTTGGTCAGCGGCGGCTTGGTGTCCATATCCGCACCGGCCTGATACGTGCCGTACAGCTCGTTGATGTCCTTGATCATCTTTCTGTTCAGCAGGTGCAGGGGGATGTTCTGGGGGCAAACCCGGCTGCATTCGCCGCAGTCGGTGCAGCGGCCGGTAACGTGGAACGCCCGGATGATGTGGAACATATTCTCCTCGAAGGAGTCGGCAGCCGCCTTGTTCCGCACGCCGGAGTTGGCGTTGTCAAATACGCACTTTTCGCAGCTGCAGGCAGGGCAGACATTGCGGCAGGCATTGCAGCGGATGCAACGGGACAGCTCATTTCTCCAAAACTCGAAGCGCTCCTCAGGGGTCATAGCCTCTAATCTTGCGATCTCGCCGAAGCGGTCAGCTTCGGTTTCTTCGCCCTGCTCACCGATCAGCTCATCGAAAACCACGATCTTCTTGCTCTTGCAGGAAGCGCAGCGGTCAGCAATGGCATCGGCCTTCTTAACGGTCTTTTCACCGTAGAGCGTGTCCACGATCAGGTTTTCACCCTCCTCCTTTACGGAGAGGATACCCTCGCAGCCCAGCTTGGCCACATCGCACATACCCTCGCACTGAACGCCGACAACATACACATTGTCACGGAGAATGCGATGCTCCTTCAGCAGCTGCTGGAAGGAGTAGCTGTCGCAGGGCTTGATGAAGGCGGCGATTTTGCCACCCTTGCGGCTCTCTGCGATGAGATACTTACTCAGGTTTGCACCTGCAAATACGCTGAAAACGAAATCCTTTTCGATCTGCTCCTTGGTGGTGAACACCGCAGGGGTCAGGTCGTAGAAGAATTCACCGGCTTTCCAGCCCAGGATCCGGTCGGCAGTGCCGTTTTCCAGCAGCTCGATGGCTTTTTGCTTTAATCTTTCCTGCATCTCAGATCCTCCAATCTCCGGTTCGGGCCCAGCTTATGGATCGTCGCGGAAAATTCATTCATAGTGGCGGCAAACTTTGCACCCTCCGCAGCGGACACCCATTCAACACGGGTGCGCTCACGCTCGATGCCCAAGAAGTCCAGCATAGAGAACAGCAGGGTCATACGGCGGCGGGCGTAGTAGTTGCCGGTGGTGTAGTGGCAGTCACCGGGATGGCAACCGCACAGGATCACGCCGTCAGCACCCCGCTGGAATGCCCGCAGGATGAACATCGGGTTCAGGCGGCAGGAGCAGGGGATGCGGATGATCTTCACATTGGCGGGGTATTGCAGACGGTTGGTGCCGGACAGGTCAGCGCCTGCGTAGGAGCACCAGTTGCAGCAGAATGCAACGATTGTAGGCTTAAATTCTTCATTTACCGGCATATTGCATCCACCTCCGCCATAATTTGCTTGTTAGAGAAGCCCTTCAGGTCCATAGCACCGGAGGGGCAGGCTACGGTACAAGCGCCGCAGCCCTGGCAAACCGCGGGATTGACCTGTGCCACACGCCGAATGAGGGTGGTGCGGTTGGGTCCGCGGAATTCCTTATCCACATAGGTAATTGCACCGTAGGGGCAAACCTTTTCACAGCTGGAGCAGGCGTTGCACATCAGCTCATCGGGCTGAGCGGTGCAGGGGTTGCAGATCAGGTGATCCTTGTTCAGCAGGCCGATGACCTTGGCTGCCGCGGCAGAAGCCTGGGCAACGGTCTCGGGAATGTCCTTGGGGCCCTGGCAGGCGCCGGACAGGAAGATACCGGCGGTGGGGCTTTCCACGGGACGCAGCTTGGGGTGTGCCTCGGTGAAGAAATCGTTGGTGTCCATAGAAGCGGTGAGCATCGTGGCCAGAGGTCTTGCGCTCTTATCCGGCTCAATGGCAGCAGCCAGCACCACCATATCGGCGTCGATGTGAAGCTGCTGATTGCCGATCAGGTCGGAAGCCTGTACCTTCAGCTTGCCGTTCTCGGGAACCACCTTGCCCACCATACCCTTGACATAGTGGACGCCGTATTCTTCCACAGCTCTGCGGTAGAATTCGTCGAAGTTCTTACCAGGGGTACGCACATCAATATAGAATACGTACACATCGGTGTCGGGGTATTTTTCACGGCACAGCATTGCGTGCTTGGCGGTGTACATACAGCAAATCTTGGAGCAGTAGGGCTTGCCCTTGCTGTCGTCGCAGCGGGAGCCCACACACTGCACGAATACGATGGTGTGGGGGTGTGTGCCGTCGGAAGGACGCAGCAGCGTACCGCCGGTAGGACCGGCAGCGTTCATCAGCCGCTCAAACTCCAGGGATGTGACCACATCGGGGCTCTGAGAATACGCAAACTCGTCATACTTATCCAGCTTGATGGGGTTGAAGCCGGTGGCGACCACGATTGCGCCGTACTCCTGCTCAATGAATGCATCCTTCTGCTTGTAGTCGATGGCGCCGGCGGTACAGACCTTGGAGCAAACGCCGCACTTGCCGGATTTCAGCATTGTGCAGTAGTCAGCATCAATGGTGGCGACCTTCGGCACAGCCTGGGCGAAGGGGATGTAAATGGCACGGCGGTTATCAAGCCCCAGGTTAAATGCGTTGGGCACTTTCTTTTGGGGGCACTTTTCGGTGCAAAGGCCACAGCCGGTGCACTTGGTCTCGTCTACAAAGCGGGCCTTCTTCCTGATGGTGACCTTGAAATTACCAACGAAGCCCTTGACGGAGGAAACCTCGGAGTAGGAATAGATGTGAATCCGCTCATTTTGGGCGGCATCCACCATCTTGGGGGTCAGGATACAGGCGGCGCAGTCCAATGTGGGGAAGGTCTTGTCGATTTGGGTCATCTTGCCGCCGATGGTGGGCTCTTTTTCCACGATGTCCACATCAAAGCCGGCGTCAGCGATGTCCAGAGCGGTCTGAATACCGGCGATACCGCCGCCGATGACCAGCGCGCGCTTCTTAACGGGGGATGTGCCGGCGGTCAGCGGTGCGTTCAGATGCACCTTAGCGATGGCGGCACGGCCCAGGATGACCGCCTTTTCGGTGGCGGTTGCCATATCCTTGTGGATCCAGGAGCACTGCTCGCGGATATTGGCGATCTCCACCATATAGGGGTTCAGGCCAGCCTTCTCGCAGGTCTTGCGGAAGGTGTTTTCGTGCATTCTGGGGGAGCAGGAGCAGATCACAACACCGGTAAGATTGTACTTAACAATGCTTTCCTGGATCATTTCCTGACCAGCCTGGGAGCACATATACTGATAATTGGTGGAAAAGACCACGCCGGGCTCCTTGCCCAAAACTTCGGCAACCTTTTCCACATCTACGGTGGCGGCGATGTTACTGCCGCACCAGCAGACGAATACGCCTACACGTTGCATGATCTTTCACCTCACTTTCTGTATTTGCGGAAGGCGGCGGTGATGGCCTGCTGCGGCAGTTCATCATCCAATAGCGCCGGGATTTCGTCGGGAGTCAGGTGGGCGCCGCCCTGCTGACGGATTACCGCCAAACGGACAGCCTCGATCACCTTGGCGGGCTCCACATTTCTGGGGCAGCGCTCTACGCAGGCAAAGCAGCTCAGGCAGAAGTCGATGCCTTCGGAATTCATCAGTTCGTCGATGCGGCCGTTTTCCACCATATCTACAAACTGATGGGGGTGGAACTGCATCCGGTCAAAGGCCGGACAGGAAGCGGTGCATTTGCCGCACTTCATACATTTGCGGGGGTTAACGCCGGAAATGCGCTTGATGGTGTCGATCATTTTGCCGCCTCCTTTACGCCAAGAGCTTCCGCAAGAAGCTCGGTAAAGTATGCTACCGGGAGACCCTCGGTGGCATTTTCCTTCAGATTGTACAGACACAGCGGGCAAGCGGTAATCAGCTCTTGCGCGCCGCAGGCTTTTGCGTTGTCCATAATGGCATCCACCTGCTTGGTGGCAAAGCCCCTGTCCTTAATGGTGCAGTAGCCGCCGCAGCATTCGTTGCGCCGTGCGTAAACAACCGGCTCAGCGCCGATGGCACGGATGAAATCCTCCAAAATGGTGGGATTTTCGGGGTCATCGAAGCCCATTTCGCTGGCAGGGCGCAGCAGCATACAGCCGTAGTAAGCGCCGATTTTCCGGCCGGTCAGGGGATTGACAACCTTCTCCTTCAGCTTGTCGAAGCCAATCTGATCCCGCAGAACCTCTAAGTAATGCAGCACATCGGTCTCACCGGCATAGGGCGTTTCCAGCTTTAAGTAACGGGTGACTTTATCGCGGATGGTTTCGTCGGTGCGCAGGTCATTGTTGACCCGCTTGATTACGTGGTGGCAGGCGGAGCACAGAGTGACCAGCGCCTGACCCTTTTCGCCCGCGGCCATCAATGCCCGGACGGAGGAAAGCTTGGTGGCGATTTCATCCTTTGCCATGGGGTACACAGCGCCGCAGCACTGCCAATCCGGCAGCTCCTCCAGCGTAAAGCCCAGCGCCTCAGCGGAGGCTCTGCCCCAAATATCCAAGTCTTTTCCTTTGGTTTTCAGGGTGCAACCCGGAAAATAAGAATATGTCATAGCAATTCCTCTTTTTATCAAATCATCTGCTCGGGGTGGAAAACCTCGTCAAAACGCTCTGCGGTCAGGAAGCCCAGCTTTACGCAGGCTTCTCTCAGGGAGATGTTCTCCTTGTAAGCCAGCTTTGCGGTCTTGGCGGCGTTTTCGTAGCCGATGTAGGGATTCAGGGCGGTAACCAGCATCAGGGAATTGTGCAGGTTGTGCGCCATCTTTTCGCGGTTGGCCTTGATGCCCACAACGCAATTGTTGTGGAAGGATACCATCGCCTCAGCCAGCAGCCGTGCAGACTGCAGGAAATTGTAAATCAGAACGGGCATAAATACGTTCAGCTCGAAATTGCCCTGGCTGGCGGCGAAGCCAACAGCGGCATCGTTGCCCATAACCTGAACGGCAACCATGGTCACCGCCTCACACTGGGTGGGGTTGACCTTGCCGGGCATAATAGAGGAGCCGGGCTCGTTCTCGGGGATGGTGATTTCACCCAGGCCGTCACGGGGACCGGAAGCCAGCCAGCGGACATCGTTGGCGATCTTCATCAGGTCACCGGCCAGCGCTTTCAGTGCGCCGTGGGCGAAAACCAGCTCGTCCTTGGAGGTCAGAGCGTGGAACTTGTTTTCTGCGGTGCGGAAGGTCTTGCCGGTCAGTTTGGAAACCTCCTCGGCAACCTTGACATCAAAACCCTTGGGAGCGTTCAGGCCGGTGCCGACGGCAGTGCCGCCCAGGGCCAGCTCCTTCAGGGGCTCCAGAGCGATGGTGATCAGCTGACGGTCACGCTCCAAAGAGCTGCGCCAGCCGGAAATCTCCTGGGAGAAGGAGATGGGGGTTGCGTCCTGCAGATGGGTTCTGCCGGACTTGACGATACCCTCATTCTCTGCTTCCAGCTTCTTGAAGGTAGCGATCAGCAGGTCAATAGCGGGCAGGACCTTATCTTCCAGCGCCAGCACACCGGCAATATGCATTGCGGTGGGGAAGGTGTCATTGGAGGATTGGCTCATATTCACATCGTCATTGGGGTGCAGCAGCTTGCTGCCTGCAATGGCATTGCCCCGGTTGGCGATGACTTCGTTGGCATTCATATTGGACTGGGTGCCGGAGCCGGTCTGCCATACCACCAGGGGAAAATGGTCATTCAGGGTGCCGGCGATGACCTCATCGCAAGCCTGGCTGATAGCGCTGAGCTTCTCGGCGGTCATCTTCTCAGGACGCAGGCTGTGGTTGGCAGCAGCGGCTGCACGCTTGAGGATGCCAAAGGCGTGGGTGATCTCCCGGGGCATTGTTTCAATGCCAACGCCGATGGGGAAATTTTGGCAGGAGCGCTGGGTCTGTGCGCCCCAATAACGGTCGGCGGGAACCTGGATCTCGCCCATAGAATCGTGTTCGATGCGGTATTCCATAAGTGGATCCTCCTTAGATGTCGATGGCAGCGATGGTTTCCTTCAGCTTGTTGGCGCTACGCTGCAGCTTTGCCAGCTCCTCGTCGGTCAGATCGTTCTGAATCTTGCCGCGGATGCCGGTGTCATCAACGATGCACAGGGTGCTCAGGCACACATCGGAAATGCCGTATTCGCCCTTCATCATGGAAGAAACGGTCAGGGCGGTGCCGGAGCCGTTGAAAATGCAGCGGACGATGTGGCAAACGGACATTGCAACAGCGTAGTTGGTAACGCCCTTGGCCTTGATGACCACAGCGCCGCTGGTGCGGACGTGATCTTCAATGCCCTCGTAGTCGCCGCAGAAGGAAATGTGCTGATTCTTGGGGGCGTTCTTCTTGTAGTTGGCAATGCGGTTGTTGGAAATGGTAGCCAAAGACCAGGGCACGAAGGAGCTGTCGCCGTGCTCACCGTAAACATGGGCGTGGACATTCTTGGGGCTGATGTTGAACTGTCTTGCCAGCTCAGCCTGCAGGCGGGCGGTATCCAAAATGGTGCCGGAGCCGATGATACGCTTTCTGGGAATGCCGGAGATCTTGTGGAACACATAGGTCAGCACGTCCACAGGGTTGGAAACGATGATGTAAATGGCGTCGGGTGCGTACTTAACAATATTGGGCGTAATGTCTTTCAGAATGTTGACATTGGTCTGTGCCAGCTCCAGACGGGTCTGGCCGGGCTTTCTGGGAAGACCGGAAGTAATAACAACAATGTCAGAGCCCTTGGCATCTTCGTAATCGCCGCCGTAGACATTGGCGGGGGATGCGAAGCTCAAGCCCTGATAGATGTCCATTGCCTCGCCGAAGGCCTTTTCCTTGTTAATGTCTACCAGAACAATCTCTGTAGCGACATTGGTAACTGCCAGGTCGTTGGCGATGGATGCGCCGACGGAGCCGGCACCGATGATCGTGATTTTCTTGCCCATAATAATACTCTCCTTGTAAAAATTGTGGGGTTTGTTTCCTTACAAAATGCCGCATTTCCCAGCGGACTCGGGCGAGCTTTTGCGAGGCGGCGAAACCGCTCGCAGTAACCCGTTGTTTACCACCGTAATTGTACTAAAAATCTTGGGAAAAGTCAACAAAAACAGAGGGTGTGCCCTGCCTAAAAACCGTAGAAAAAATTACAAAAATTTGGCAAATTCCCTAATTCCTGCCGGAAATTAATGTTGCAATCGCAACGCTCGCAAGGTATAATGTTTTTACCCAACAAAAAACGGAGGAAAATCTTTATATGGAGAAGAAATTTCGCAAGCTGGGCACGATGCTGGATTGCTCCCGCAATGCCGTGTCCACCGTTGAGGGCGTCAAAAAATGGATCGACCTGACGGCGGATATGGGCTACAACTGCCTGATGCTGTATACAGAAGATACATACGAAGTGGACGATAATCCTTATTTTGGCTATATGCGCGGCCGCTACTCTCAGGAAGAGCTGAAGGAAATGGACCAGTATGCCCTGAGTAAGGGTATGGAGCTGATCCCCTGCATCCAGGTGCTGGCCCACTTGGGCGCCATTCAGAGATGGCCGGATTATTGGCCCCATTTTGATACCGATGATATTCTGCTCATTGGCGATGAGCGGGTGTATGAACTGATCGAGTCTATGTTCGCAACCGTTGCCAAGTGCTTCACCACCAAGACGGTGCATATCGGTATGGACGAAGCCCATATGGTGGGCCGTGGCCGCTACTACGATCAGCACGGCCATCAGGATCACTCCCAGGTGATGATTGACCATTTGAACCGGGTTTGCGAAATCGGCAAAAAGTACGGCTTCCATTTCCTGATGTGGTCGGATATGTTCATCAAGCTGGTCACCGGCGGCGAGTATTATACCGATGCCGAAATCAGCGAGGACATCCGCAAGCAGATTCCGGAGAATGTCCAGCTTGTCTACTGGGATTACTACTCCACCAAGAAGGAGCATTATGATGATATGCTCCACACCCACCAAAAGATCAAGTCCGGCACCTGGTTTGCCGGTGGCATTTGGACCTGGGCAGGCTTTGCGCCCCATAACGGCTATTCTATAAAAGCTATCAAGGCATCCATCGACAGCTGCGTGGCCAATGGTGTGCAGGATGTGATTTACACCCTGTGGGGCGATTGGGGCGGCGAATGTTCCAAGTTCTCCCTGCTGCCTGCTACCTTCTTTGCCGCCGAGTATGCCAACGGCAATGAGGATTTGGAGGTTATCAAGGCCAAGTTCGAGGCGAAATTCGGAATTGGCTGGGATGACTTTATGCTCCTGGAGCTGCCCGGCACACCCAACGAAGCCGCCGACTATATCTGCAATGCGGAAAAGTACCTGCTGTATAACGATTGCCTGCTGGGTATTATGGACAAGCAGGTGTTCGAGGGTGAGGGCAAGCTCTTCGGCGCTTGCGCCAAGGCCTTGGAGAAAATGGTGGATCACCCCGAATGGGGCTACCTCTTCGCCACCCAGAAGGCGCTGTGCGAAGCCCTGGAGCTGAAGGCGGAGCTTTCTGTCCGCACCCATAAGATTTATCTCAGTGGTGATAAGGAAGCCCTGCCTGCTTTGATTGCGGATTATGACGAAACCGTCAAGCGGGTCAGGAAATTCTTAAAGACCTACCGCAAGCAGTGGTTTATCGACAATAAGCCCCACGGCTTTGATATTCAGGACATCCGCATCGGCGGCGTCATCGCCCGGCTGGAAGCTGCTCGGGATCGTCTGCAGGAGCTGTATGACGGCGAAATTGACCGGATCGCTGAGCTGGAGGAAGAGCAGCTGGACTTCCTGGGTCGTGAGGGAGCAAGGAGAGAGCCTTCCACCTGGTGGGCAATGTGGCACTGGATGACCACGCCCAACCTGATGGCGGCGATGGAGTAATATGGTGAAATTACCTGACTTTTCTCATCCTCCGGTGGATATCCACTGCCATTTCAATCACGGCAGTACGCTGGATGTGGAGGCTTCGCCCATCAGCCGCAATGATATTGCGTTTTTGCGGGATGCCTATGCCCATATCGGCATTGCCTGGGGCGGCATCAGCACCTGTGCATCGGTGTTCCACCCGATGGGCGAGGGTGTAGTGGAGAGCAACCGCTGGCTGTTCGATTTTGCCCAAAAGGAAAGCTGGGTGCGCCAGTGGGTGGTGCTGGATCCCCGTGTGGAGGAGAGCTTCCGGCAGGCGGAGCAGATGCTTACTTCGCCCAAGACATTGGGCATCAAGATCCACCCGGTGTTCCACCAGTACGATCTGGCAGAATTTGGTGACAAAATTTTTGGGTTTGCGGGCGAGCGTAATGCCGTGGTGCTGATGCACCCGGTGATGACCCCCGAGGGAATGGCACAGACAGCGCAGTTTGCGGATACATATCCCGATATGAAGCTGATCGTGGCGCATCTTGGCTCTGTGGAGCAGGTGGATCTGCTGCAAAACCACGAAAATATTTACACCGATACCTCCGGTGGCGCCAGCAATCTCAATAATGTGCTGGAATATGCTTACGAGCGGGTCGGCTCGGAGAAGATCCTCTTCGGCACGGACGGCTATTCCGCAGAGTTCCAGTTTGGACGTGTGGCGCTGTCCCGACTGCCTTACGAGGACAAGGAGAACATTTTGTATCGGAATGCGATGCGGCTGTTCTCCCGTGCATTTTAATAATTCGCAGGCAGGTGAATCTCACCTGCCTGCGTTGTTTGCTTACACAAGGGGGCCTTTTACGTCCTGTAAAAAACTTCCCAAATAGGGCTTGACTTTAGTACGCTAAAGTGCTAAACTGAAGGACAAATACCGAAGGAGGAATTGCTATGACTTTGCGATCGGAAGCGATGGATACCTTGTTCAAAACTATATTGAATTTGCGCAGCATTGACGAGTGCTATGCCTATTTTGAAGATCTTTGCACCGTCAAGGAGCTGCAGGATATGGCCCAGCGGCTGGAGGCGGCTATGGCACTTTCGGAGGGCGCCAGCTATCAGGAGATCACCCAGCGCATCAGCATCAGCACCGCCACCATCGGCCGTGTCAGCAAATGCCTGAATTACGGTCGGGGCGGCTACCGTGCAGCCATCGACAAGCTGAAGGAGGATGAAAATGAATCTGCCTCTTGATGTAACGGAAGCCATTGCCTTCCGCCTGCGCAGTCTGTACCGCCAGTATGGCTACAGCCAGTACAAAATGAGCAAATTTGAGGAATATGACCTCTACGCCCGCAATAAAGATTTCCTGCTGTCGGAAAATGTCATTACCTTTACTGACCTTTCCGGTAAGCTGATGGCCTTGAAGCCCGATGTGACGCTGTCCATCGTTAAGAACAGCCGGGATGACGCGGAAAATTTGCAGAAGCTCTACTATCACGAAAATGTGTACCGTGTGTCGAAAAATTCCCACGGCTTCCGGGAGATCCAGCAGGTGGGTCTGGAAGCGCTGGGCAATGTGGATGATTACTGCATCCTGGAGGTGCTGCTTTTGGCGCAAAAGAGCCTGGAGCAGATCTCCGACGATTCGGTTTTGGAGATTTCCCACCTGGGGCTGATGTCTGCCCTGACCGAGGATTTGAGCAGCGACCTGAAAGCAGAAATTTTCCGCTGCGTGGGCAGCAAAAATGCCCACGAGCTGACCGCCATTTGCGAAGCTGCCGGCGTCAGCGAAGAAAAAACGGAAATCCTGAAAACCCTGGCAGCCATCGGCGGTGCGCCGGAGACGGTTTTGCCGAAAGTCAAGGCGTTGCTGACCGGCGTTGTGGACACCAAGCCGTTGGCGCTGCTGGAGCAGCTCAGCACAATTTTGGGTGGCAAGCTCCGCATTGATTTTTCCGTGGTGGACGATATCCACTATTATAACGGCATCGTCTTTAAGGGCTTTGTCCGGGGCGTGCCGGATGCAGTGCTGTCCGGCGGCCAGTATGACAAGCTGATGCAAAAGATGAAGCGCAAAAGCGCCGCCATCGGCTTTGCTGTATATATGGATCTTTTGGAGCGGCTGGAGCAGGATACCGAGGAGTACGATGTAGACACCGTCCTGCTGTACAGTGACGAGCCCATTGCTGAGATCAATGCAGCCGCAAAGGCGCTGATCGAAAGCGGCAAAAGTGTGGCGGTGTACCGTCAGATCCCCGACGGCCTGCGCTACAGGGAAACAAAAACTGTGAGGTGAGACCCTTGAAACCAATACTGAATGTGGCACTGCCCAAGGGTCGCCTGGGCGAAAAAGTGTACGCAATGATGGAAAAAGCCGGCTTTGCCTGCCCGGCCATCTATGAGAATAACCGCAAGCTGATCTTCGAAAATCCCGAAAAGGGTGTTCGCTACTTTTGGGTCAAGCCCTCGGATGTGGCCATTTATGTGGAGCGGGGAACAGCGGATATCGGCATCGTAGGCAAGGATATTTTGCTGGAGTACGGGCCGGATGTGTATGAGCTTTTAGACCTGAACATCGGCAAATGCCGGATGGCGGTGGCAGGGCCCAAGGGCTTCCGGGACGATCCCCGGCGAACCCTGCGGGTGGCTACCAAATTCAGCAATATCGCTGCCCGGCATTACCTGAGCAAGGGCCGGGATATCGACATTATTCACCTCAACGGCTCTATCGAGGTAGCGCCCATTTTGGGGCTCAGCGATGTGATCGTGGATATTGTGGAGACCGGCACGACCCTGAAAGAAAACGATCTGGAAGTGTTGGAGAACATCGTTCCCATCAGCGCCCGGCTCATTGCCAACAAGGCAAGCTACAAATTCCAAAGCGAAACCATTGATACTGTGACCCGAAGCATCGTGGCCCAGCTGGAGGAAAGAAATGATTAGAATTTTTAAGTACGGTCAGGAGACGGAGGAAGCCGTCCTTGCCCAGCCGGAAACGGCTATGAATATTGAAGATATTGTAGCCGATATTATTTACGATGTCCGTAAGCGTGGCGATGAAGCCCTTTTTGACTATTGCAAGCGCTTTGACAAGGCAGAGCTGACCACATTGGCGGTTTCTCAGGAGGAGATCGACGCAGCGGTTGCCACCGTGGAGCCCAGGTTCCTGGAGGTTCTGCGCAAGGCGTCCGAAAACATCCGTGCCTTCCACTGCCAGCAGAAGCGGCAGGGCTTCCAAATTGAAAAAGACGGCACTATCGTAGGGCAGAAGATTATCCCCGTTGACCGGGCAGGTCTGTATGTCCCCGGCGGTACGGCGGCCTATCCGTCTACGGTGCTGATGGATGCCATTCCTGCCAAAATCGCCGGTGTGCAGGAGGTGGTTATGGTGACACCGCCCCGTGCCGATGGCACCGTAAATCCCGTCATTTTGGCGGCTGCCAAGATCGCCGGTGTGGACAAGATTTTCAAAGTGGGCGGCGCCCAGGCCATCGCCGTGCTGACCTACGGCACCGAGTCCATCCCAAAGGTGGACAAGATCGTTGGCCCGGGTAATGCTTTTGTGGCGGAAGCCAAGAAGCAGGTGTTCGGCAAGGTATCCATTGATATGATCGCCGGCCCCAGCGAGATTATGATCGTCTGCGACGGCAAGACTAACCCCCGCTATGCGGCAGCGGATATGCTCTCTCAGGCAGAGCACGATAAAATGGCCAGCGCTGTGCTGGTTACGGATTCTGAAACGCTGGCATACGCTGTGCAGGCGGAGCTGGAGAAGCAGATTCCACAATTGCAGCGCAGCGAAAT
This sequence comes from Faecousia sp., assembly GCA_045602725.1. Classification (GTDB taxonomy): domain Bacteria; phylum Bacillota; class Clostridia; order Oscillospirales; family Oscillospiraceae; genus Faecousia. The sequence goes on from JAZSCE010000001.1 coordinate 16,178, forward strand.
TGCCCGGGTATCCATTGACAACAATGGTAAAATCATTCTGGTGGATGACCTGGATACCGCCATCGAGGTGGCCAATGCCATTGCGCCGGAGCATCTGGAGCTGTGTTTGGACGAGCCGATGCGCTATCTTGACAAAATTCGTCACGCCGGCTCGGTGTTCCTGGGAAGAAATTGCCCCGAGGCCCTGGGCGATTATTTCGCCGGCCCCAATCACACCCTGCCCACCTCCGGCACAGCGAAATTCTCCAGCCCGCTTTCTGTGGATGATTTTATCAAAAAGACCCAGTTTATCTACTATACCCGGGAAGCGCTGGCGCAGGTGGCAGAGGATGTGGCCTATTTTGCCGAGGCAGAGGGCCTGACCGCCCACGCAAAAAGCGCGGTGATCCGCATTAAGGAGGCGTAATATGAGCCGTTTTTTCAGCAAGAAATATAAAGACCTTGTCCCCTATGTTCCCGGCGAACAGCCTCAGGACAGATCTTACATAAAACTCAATACCAACGAATCGCCCTTCCCGGCATCTGCTAAGGCCCAGGCTGCGGTGGCAGAGGCTGCTAAGCGGCTGCAGCTGTATTCCGACCCGGAGTGCAAGCTGCTGCGGCAGAAAGCAGCGGCGCTTTACGGCATTTCTACCGACGAGGTGATCTTCACCAACGGCTCTGATGAGCTGCTGAATTTCGTGATTATGGCCTTCTGCGATGTCGATACCCCTGCCGCTTTTCCGGATATCACCTATGGCTTTTACAAGGTCTTTGCCCAGCTCAACGCTGTACCCTACACGCAGATCCCTTTGCGGGAGGATTTCACCATCAATGTCAGCGATTACATCGGCCGCAACAAGACCATTTTGATCGCCAATCCCAATGCTCCCACCGGCCTTTCTCTGTCCCTTGCGGATGTGGAGAAAATTGTCGCAAGCAACCCCAACAATGTGGTGCTGATCGACGAGGCCTATGTGGATTTCGGCGGCGAAACGGCTGTGCCCCTGATCCGCAAGTATGACAATTTGCTGATCGCCCAGACCTTCTCCAAGTCCCGGTCTATGGCCGGCGCCCGGCTGGGTATGGCCATCGGCAGCCCGGCGCTGATCCGGGATCTGCGCAATATCCAGTTCTCCACCAACCCCTTCAATGTCAACGCAATGACCATGGCAGCCGGCGTGGGGGCGCTGGAGGATAATGAATATTTCAGGGAAAATTGCGGCAAAATTATTGCCAACCGGCAGTGGACAATCGAGGAGCTTGCCAAGCTGGGCTTTACCACGATCCCTTCCCAAACCAATTTCATCCTGACCAAGACTCCGGCCATCGGCGGTAAGGCGCTGTATCTTGCGCTGAAGGCCAAGGGCATCCTGATCCGTCATTTCGATACCGATCGCCTCCGGGATTACATCCGGGTCACCATCGGTACCGCTGAGGAAATGGCAGCGTTCGTGGCGGCCGTTAAGCAGATTTTGGAGGAAAATGTATGAGAACAGCGAAAATCGAGAGAAAAACCAACGAAACCGATATCAAAATCTTCTTAAATCTGGACGGCACCGGTATCTCTGAAATTGACACTGGCTGCGGATTTTTGGACCATATGCTTACCCTTTTGGCATCTCACGGGAGGTTTGACCTGAATGTCGACTGCAAGGGCGACACCTATGTGGACGATCACCACACCGTGGAGGATGTGGGCATTGCGCTGGGGCAGGCATTTACCCAGGCGCTGGGTGACAAGAAGGGCATCTGCCGCTATGGAAATATGATCCTGCCGATGGATGAGGCGCTGATCCTCTCCGCTGTGGATCTGTCCGGCAGGGATTATTTGGGCTATGCCCTGGGCATTCCCACAGCAAAAGTGGGCAATTTCGATACCGAGCTGGTGGAGGAGTTCTTCCTGGGCTTCGTTCGCAATGCAAATTGCACGCTGCACATCCGCAAGGCCACCGGCAGCAATTCGCACCACATTATCGAGGGCGCATTTAAGTCCGTTGCCCGGAGCCTGCGGCAGGCAGTTGCCATTGACCCGGCCTGCGCCGGCGAAATTCCGTCCTCCAAGGGAGTGCTGTGATGTTAGCAATCGTTGATTACGGCGTGGGAAACCTCTTTTCCTTGGAATGCTCGCTGTCCGCCATTGGCGTACAGAGCGTGATCACCGCCGATCCGGAAATTTTGGCGAAGGCCGATCAGATCATCCTGCCCGGCGTAGGCGCGTTCGGCGATGCCGCCAAGAAGCTGCGCTCTACCGGACTGGACAGGCACATTATTGCGTTGGCCGGGGCAGGCAAGCCTCTGCTGGGCATTTGCCTGGGAATGCAGTTGCTGTTTGAAAAGGGCTTTGAGTTCGGTGAGTATGACGGCCTGGGGCTGATCCCCGGCTGCGTGCGGCCTATGTCCGAGGTGATTCCCGCTGAATATAAGATTCCCCACATTGGGTGGAATTCGTTACAATTTACCAAAGAAAACCCCTTGTTTTCCTATATTAAGGATGGGGATTTTGTCTATTTCGTCCATTCCTTCTGCGCCACCGAGTGCGATGATTCTGTGGCAGCAACCACGGAGTACGGTGCGCCCATAACCGCCGCTGTGGCAAAGGGCAATGTGTTCGGCTGCCAGTTCCACCCGGAAAAGAGCGGCGAAGTGGGCCTGAAAATTTTGCAAGCATTCTCGGAAAGGAGGGCATCCCAATGCTGATTTATCCTGCCATTGATCTGTATGAAGGCAAGGCTGTGCGCCTTTTCAAGGGCGATTATGCCCAGATGCAGGTCTATAGCGATGACCCCGTTTCCGTAGCGAAGGACTTTGCGGCCCAGGGCGCAAAGTGTATCCACCTGGTGGACTTGGAGGGCGCAAAAAGCGGCACCACACCCAATTTCGACACCGTCTGTGCCATTAAAAAAGCCACCAATCTCTTCTGCGAGATCGGCGGCGGCATCCGGGATATGGCAACGGTGGAAAAGTATCTGTCCGCCGGCATTGACCGGGTGATTTTGGGCACAGCCGCCGTCACCACCCCCGGCTTTGTGGCAGAAGCCACGAAAAAATACGGCGAAAAAATTGCCGTCGGCATTGATATCCGGGATGGCTTCGTTGCCATCAAGGGCTGGACAGAGCTGTCCGGCGAAAATGCCTTTGAATTCTGCGAAAAAATGGCGAAGCTCGGTGTGCAGACAATGATTTGCACCGACATTTCCAAGGATGGCGCTATGCAGGGCGCAAATCACCAGCTGTACCAAACCTTGTCGGGAAAATGCAAAATGCAGATCATCGCCTCCGGCGGCGTGTCCTCTATGGAGGATGTGCAGCGGCTGGCGGCGATGGACATCCACGGCGCCATCATCGGCAAGGCTTACTACACCGGAGCCATCTGTCTGAAAGACGCGATCGAGGTGGCAAAATGATTACAAAACGAATCATTCCCTGCCTGGATGTGAAGGACGGACGGGTGGTAAAGGGCGTGAATTTTGACGGCCTGCAGGATGTGTCCTCGCCGGTGGCGCTGGCAGAATTTTATACGCAAAATGGTGCGGATGAGCTGGTGTTTTACGATATCACCGCTTCCTCCGACGGGCGGGAGCTGTTTACAGACATTTTGCGGAAAACCGCGAAAAAAGTATTCATCCCCCTGACCGTTGGCGGCGGCATCAACACCCTGGCGGATTTCGACCGGGTTCTCAAATGCGGCGCCGACAAGGTCAGCGTCAATTCCGGCGCCATTGCCAACCCCGATTTGATAGCGGAAGCCGCCAAGCGCTACGGCAGCCAATGCGTGGTGCTGTCGGCGGATGTGAAGCGTGTGGACGGAAGCTTCCACATCTTCGCCAAGGGCGGCAGAGTGGACACCGGTATGGAGGCCATTGGCTGGATCAAGCGGTGTGTGGATAACGGCGCCGGCGAGATCGTGGTCAATTCCATCAATACCGATGGCGTGAAGCAGGGCTTTGACCTGCCGATGCTTCGTGCTGTGTGCGATGCGGTCAGCGTGCCGGTGATCGCCTCCGGCGGTGCCGGCTGTGCGCAGGATTTCGTAACACTGTTTCAGGAAATCCCCGCCATAGATGCCGGCCTTGCCGCTTCTATTTTCCATTTCGGCCAGGTGCAGATCCCCGATTTGAAGGACCTCCTGGCGCAGAAGAACATACCCGTAAGGAGATAAAAATATGCTGAATATTGATGCGCTTAAATTTGATGAAAAGGGCCTGATCCCTGCCGTTGTAGTGGATGCGGTGACCAAGCAGGTGCTGACCCTTGCCTATATGAGCAAGGAAAGTCTACAAATTTCAATGGAAAAGGAGCTGACCTGCTTTTATAGCCGCTCCCGGAAGACACTGTGGCTCAAGGGCGAAACCAGCGGCAACTACCAGCACATCGTGTCCATTACCGCCGACTGCGATAACGATGCCCTGGTGGTGATGGTGGAGCCGGAGGGCCCGGCCTGCCATTTGGGTACAAAATCCTGCTTCCACAATCCCGTTTTCCGGAGCAAAGACCGCCACGAATTCTCCCTGGAGGGCCTGATGGAGCTGATTATGGGTAGAAAAATCGACAAAAAGGAAGGCTCTTACACCACCTATCTCTTTGAAAAGGGCTTGGATAAGATCCTGAAGAAGGTGGGCGAGGAGTCCACCGAGGTTATCATCGCGGCCAAAGCCGAGGACAAGGCGGAGACCGTCTATGAGATTGCCGACCTTGCTTACCACGTGATGGTGCTGATGGCAGAAACCGGCATTTCCCTGGAGGAGATCCACAATGAGCTGGCGTCCCGCCACGTGATCGACCATAAGGTTAAGCAGGAGAAAATGACACCGTAATGTAAAGTGCCGCCACAATGGGCGGCACTTTTACTGGTAGGGGCGAAAGCCTCACTCGTCAGAGGGGCTTTGGAATATCGTCCTACATTATTCCACTTGCATACCCTTCAAAAATTCGATATAATAAAAGAAAAAGCCATGCAAAAGGAGGTTTTTCTTTGAAACGCGTATTTTTGATTGTTTTGGACTCTTTCGGCATCGGTCAGATGCCGGATAGTGAAAAATTCGGTGATGTGGGCGTGAATACCCTGCGTGCCTGCGCCGCCACCGGAACGCTGAACATTCCCAATATGATCGCCGCCGGTTTGGGCAATATCGACGGTGTTGACTGCCTGCCCAAAATGGAAAAGGGCGCCTATGCCCGGCTGACGGAGCGCTCTATGGGCAAGGACACCACCATCGGCCATTGGGAAATTGCCGGCATCGTTTCCAACGATCCGCTGCCCACCTATCCTGACGGCTTCCCTGAGGAAATTTTGGCACCCTTCCGTGCCGCAACCGGTCGGGGCGTGCTGGCAAATGCCCCCTGGTCCGGCACAGAGGTTATTGAAAAATACGGCGCTGAGCATATCCGCACCGGCGACCTGATCGTCTATACCTCGGCGGACTCGGTGTTCCAGAACGCCGCCCACGAGGACATTGTCCCGCCGGAAACGCTGTACGAATACTGCCGCATTGCCCGCAAGCTGCTGCAGGGAAAGCACGGCGTTGGCCGTGTGATCGCAAGACCCTTCGTAGGCCAGCCCGGCAGCTTCAAGCGCACCGCAAACCGCCACGATTTTTCCCTGGAGCCGCCCAGGGCCACCCTGCTGGATGCCGTAAAGGCTGCCGGAATGCAGTCCATCGGCGTGGGCAAGATCCACGATATTTTTGCCGGCCAGGGCCTGACGGAATATGTCTATAATCAGTCCAATGCTGATGGTATGGGTCACGCGCTGCACTATGCCGGGCAGGATTTTACCGGCTTGTGCTTTGTGAATTTGGTGGATTTTGATATGCAGTTTGGCCATCGCCGGGATGCCCTCGGCTATGCCAATGCGCTGAATGAATTTGATGCCTGGCTGCCCGGCCTCCTGGCAGAGCTGGGTGAGGATGATCTTGTGATGATCACCGCTGACCACGGCTGTGACCCGGCTTACACTGCTACTACCGACCATACCCGGGAGTATGTGCCGCTGCTGGTGCTGGGAAAGCGGGTGAAGAATGTAAATTTGGGCACCCGCGCCAGCTTTGCGGATATCGCCGCCACTGCGGCACAGCTGCTGGGCGTGGAGCTGGATACCCCGGGCGAAAGCTTTGCCGGGGAAATTCTGTAAGGAGGAAGCGCTATGACACCGGAAAAACTTTGCGAGCTGGCTATCGATGCGATGAAACGCTCCTATTCTCCCTACTCGGGCTTTAAGGTTGGTGCAGCGCTGCTGTGCGCCGATGGCACGGTTTATCAGGGCTGCAATATTGAAAATGCATCCTTTACCCCCACAGTTTGCGCCGAACGCACCGCTATTTTCAAGGCGATCAGCGAGGGAAATCGGGATTTCGCCGCCATTGCCATTTGCGGCGGCAAGGATGGCGTTATCACCGGAAGATTTCCGCCTTGCGGCGTGTGCCGTCAGGTGATGCGGGAGTTCTGCAAGGACGATTTCCCCATCTATTTGGTAACCCCCGACGGCTATGAAGCTGTCACCCTTGCGGACTTGCTGCCCTATAGTTTTTCCGCAGAGGAGTGTATGCAGTAAAATAAGAGCCTCCCTCGGCAGAGGGAGGCTTTTGCTTATATTTCTTCCAAAATGCGGGTGCAGCCTTCCAGGATATCCTCCCAGGTTTGGGAGAAATCCCCGGTGTACCAGGGGTCTGCCACATCCCGGGAAAGCAGCGGCTGGCATTTTGCCGCCCGGTCACCGAAGAGCCGGCGCAGATATTGCATATTCAGCCGATCCATATAGTAGATGCGGTCGTAGTGGTTCAGATCCTCTTCCGTGATTTGCCGGGCGGCACGGTTGCCGCAGATGATGCCGTGGCGCTGAAGCTCCCGCCGGGCAGGTGGATAGATGTTGTTGCCGATCTCCTCCCGGCTGGTGGCTGCCGAGGCGATCTCAAATTCACCGCTTCTGCCGGCCTTGGCCACCAAATCCTTCAAAATAAACTCCGCCATCGGACTCCGACAAATATTCCCGTGGCAGAGGAACAGTATCTTTATCATAGGAACACATCCTTTCGCATCGCTATTGTAGCACAAAAGGCAGGAGATTGCAACTTGCCGGGGGTTGGGATTGATTTCTATGCACTTCGCAGGGATACTTTATATAGACAACTTGTGGGCAACAATAGGAAAAGAGGGAGCATTGGTTGGCGAAGAATCCCTGAAACCCGGCGAAGCTGCCTGGATCAGCAAGCTGGTGGCGGAAGAAAAACAGCGCCTGAGCAAATAATTATTGCTTTTTTAAGGGTTAGATGGTACAATATAACTCCCGGCAAAAACGAAACGAAAGGAGTGGCAACGGCCTATGAATATTGGAAAGCTGTCCTTGGTTTATGGCATAATTGCGCTTCTTTCTGTGCTGTTGTGCATTTGCTATGTGCTGTTTGACAAGCGAAAAATGCGCCGATTTATTGCGCTGTTCGGCTGTATTGCCGCCTCCAACTGTGGATATTTCATTTTGTCTGCAACGGATTCGCTGACCGTGGCGAAATTTGCAAATGCCCTCTCCTACTTCGGCGGTGCGTTTTCGATGCTGGTGATGCTGCTGATTATTTACGATGTGTGCCAGCTGCGCAAGCGGAAATGGTTTGTTTGGTTATTGAGCGGTATCAGCATTGCGATTTTTGCCCTGGCGGCCAGCGGCGATTGGCTGGGCCTTTACTACAAATCCGTCACCCTGGCGGAAGCCAACGGTATGACCGTATTACGGAAAGAATACGGCCCGCTGCACAGCCTGTATGCCGTATATATTGGTAGTTACACGCTGCTGATGCTGGGCTTCATTATCTATGCGGCCGTTAAGAAGAGATTGAATTCGCCCAAATATACCCTGTTCCTGCTGGCGGCGGTGCTGCTGAATGTGGGCGTATGGCTGGTAGAGCAGGCGATTATTGAACAGTTCGAGCTTCTGTCGGTGTCTTACATAGTTACAGCAGTGTTCCTGCTGCTGATCTACAATATGCTCTGCGACTACGGCATTATCCGGCCGGAGACCGGTGTGCTCAGCGTGCAGATGCTGGCGCAGCTCAATGCCCGGAAAATGAACGCCGGTGACCTGCCGCCCAGTATGGAGGATATGTTCCAAAGCTTTGTGGAAAAGGTCAAGACATTGACCTCGGCTGAGCGCCGGGTGCTCAATTATTATATTGACGGACACGATATTGCGGACATTCCGGAGCTGGCATTTATCAGCATCCACACAGTTAAAAAGCACAACCGAAGCATTTATCAGAAACTGGAGATCGCATCCCGGGACGAATTGATGCTCTATATCGACCTGTTCCGCTGCTGCGGCAGGCTGGAGGAGCTGACCGGCGAAGCCCCGGTAGATGTAGCTGAATAACAGTCAAACTGCACAGATGGCGAATTTGCTATCTGTGCAGTTTTCATAGTATCCCAAGGATACTTTTTCAAAAAGTATCCTTGGGGTAATAACATTTGTCTTTTATATAAAGTACAATAACATTGAAAAGACGGAAAGGAGGCTTTGCGTTGAAAAAATTAGTGGAGGCTGTACTGGAAAACCGGTCATCGAAAGAAGTATTTCTCTTCCGCGTAACCTGCGACAGCTGTGGCACAGATTACGGCAATCCGCCCAGACGATTCTCCAAAGCGGGAACTGCGCCCGCCACAAAGAGCGAGGAGATCATCTACAATGCCCTCTATGAGGAGGAGCTTCGAACCGTGCGGCAATCGGCCATTCGCAATATCGCGGAGCATATGAATTACTGCCCCATCTGCAAACGGCTGGTGTGCAATCAATGCTTCCTGATCTGCGAGGAGCTGGATATGTGCAAGCAATGCGCGGCCAAACTTCAACAGAAAGGTCTGCCGGTCGCGGCCGGTGAGATCAATGCTGCCGTTTGACAGAGGGCACAGGCAAAGCAAGAGGAGCCAGGTTATGAGAAGATTTATTCGAAGGAAACCGCAGGATACGGATATTGTTGACGGCGGCGTAAGGCACTATGTGGACGAAAATCTCCCGAAAGAAATTCAATCTGCGCAGATCACCAGTTTTTCCTGCAAATTCTCTTCGATGGACAGGTCAATGCAGGACACGCCGATCGCCGGGCAGGTGTTTACCCTCATAGCCACAGCCGACAGCTGTACCTGTAAGATCCGGAACAGAGGCAGGCAGATCGTTTCAGAAACCTTTACACCCGATCAGGACTTTATGCGTCGGCTGCAGGAGATCGTAGAGCGCTATGATATGGCGCGCAATAACGGACGGCATTACAGCGTCAGCGGTCTGCCGCCGGATTATGGGATAAAGCTGGAGGTTTGCTATGCCTCCGGAGAATGCATCCGGATATATGACAACCAAAGCTGTTTCCTGTCCAATGCGGCGATGGAAGAGCTGACAGCACTATTTCAACAACAATAAGATCAGGAGGAATCAATATGTCTATTTTTGATAAACTGAAGCAGGGTGCCGCCGGCATAACACAAGCTGTCGGACAATCCATCGGCACCAAAGAGGAAACCTTTACCTTTGCCGCGCTGCCTGAGAGCCTGGCGCAGATGCAGGCGCTGCCTGAGGCGGCTCTGCAGACACCTTTCCAGACTGCAGCATTGACGGTCTGCGCGCTGTGTGTCTATGCGGCTGACCGCAGCATCGGCACGGAAATGCTGAACTGGCTTCGCGGCCCCCGGCCCCTGAGTCCCCACGACATTTCCTTCCTCAATGACCGTTTCCGTGACGGCCATCATGTGCCCTTCTCCTACTTTGCAGGTGCAACGCCTGCCAACGACTACACCCCCAATCAACCCTTTACGCTGACCATCAAGGCAGGCCCTTATGCGGATGCAAATCCCGGCTATAAGAAGCTGCATATTCACAGCGGCGGCGCTGACAACGACCGCGAGATCGTTCTGCGTCAGAAGGGCGACGGCACTTGGCTGCTGTGGGATCAGTTCCTGCTAGTCAGTATCCGCACCCCCAAGTCCGCAGACCCCTGGGCATAAATGCGCCGCACCGGACGATCCGGCAGTTTTCTTCTTTGCCTGCTGCTCAATCTGCTGCTGAACCTGGAGTGGAGCATCCCGGCGTTTATATTGCTGGCGCTGCATTTTTGGATGGGCATCTCCATATGGTGGTTTGTCGGCGGATTGGCGTTTTGGATACTGAGCGTTCTGTCCGGAATGTGGTTTATGGGCTGGGCCATTGACTGCGGCAAGGAAAAAGACCCGCCGAAAGAAAACAAAAATCCCTATTCTGTTAAGGGAAAGTACAATGAAAACAGTTAAAAGATGGGCGGTGATCCTTTTGTGCATAGCGACACTGCTTTCGCTGTTTGGCTGCAAAAAGCATCTGGTGGACGGCCCGGGAATGGTCAACGATCAGCCCTGGAAAGCCTTCACGCTGAGCCACAGCGCAAGCTATGCCCAGTATATCTTCTGGTTTACGGTGGAGCAGGGAGATTTCGCGTTCTTACTGACCGGCGAGTGTCGGGACGAGAATGATGAATACACCATCGATGATGGTGTCGAAATCTCTGCTGCGGACTTGCGATTTCTGCGGGATCTGCGGCTGGATGAGTTGTCAGAAGAGGTTTCGTCGGATGACGATCTGCTGGTGCTGGATGCGCCGAATGTCAGCCTGGTGCTGACCTATATGGACGGCACGCAGCAGAAGAAGGCAATCAGTAGCGATACAGCGATTGCAATTTACAATCGGTTTTTACCCTATTTTACATGAAACGAATGTTACATACTGAAAGGAGAAATTATTATGGGACTTATTAAAGCAGGTATTGGCGCACTTGGCGGCGTGTTGGCAGATCAGTGGAAGGAGTTTTTCTACTGTGATGCACTGGATATGGACACCCTGATGGTCAAGGGCACCAAGCGCACCGGCGGTCGCAGCTCCAACACCAAGGGCAGCGACAATGTGATCTCCAACGGCTCCGGCATCGCTGTTGCCGACGGCCAGTGTATGATCA
>JAZSCE010000002.1:0-17833 GCA_045602725.1 Faecousia sp.
TATTTAGGGACAAAACTGCTCGAAAATCGGGATGTATCCTTCAGCGGTTGCGGCCTCGAATTCCTCCTGGGATTGGATGGTCCAGGTGACGATGGGGATGCGCCACAATTTGCGGCAGATGCGCAAGCTAAGGTGCTTGCGGTCAGCGAATTTGTAGGCAACAAAGTCAGGGCTGGTGAGGAAATTTGGCAGCAGCAGTGCCATCACCCATTTCAGCGCCAGCGGGGCGGAAACCTTGGGATTGCGGGGGAAATTCTCGGAAAGCTGACCCCGAATGACCTGGGGATAGTGCTTCTTCAAATGCCGCACGCAGCGGGGGTCAAAGCTCTCCATACACCACACACCGGGATAGTCTGCCATTGCAGCCACCGCCGCATCCGTCAGGGCGGCGAAGTTCTCCTCGGTGGATTTCAGCTCGATGATCAGTGGCGTTTGCCCGGAGATCATCGCCAAAACCTCTGAAAACAGCGGGATGGTCTCGTGGTTTCCCAAATGGTAGTATTCCAATTGCGCCGCGGTAAGCGCTTCAATGGTTACATCTGCATTTGCGGTGCGTTGCAGGGAATGATCGTGGATCACTGCCAAATTTCCATCCTTCAGCAGGTGGACATCCAGCTCGATGCCGTAGCCTGCGTCCCGGGCGGCACGAAAGGCTGCCATACTGTTTTCCGGGATCGCTTCATTGTGCAAGCCCCGGTGGGCATAGGAGAACTCGCGAAGTCTGCGCATCCGGCTGTGCCCCATCCGTCCGTGAAGGGCAAACAGGTAAAACAGCGCCAGCGCAAGAATCGCTATCATCAAAATCCACATAAATCAAGCAGCCTCGGGTTTGGCGTCGCCGTGCTTGACGAACAGCATCGTCACAAAAGAGCCGGCCACGAAAATTGCGGCATAGGGGAACAGAATGCCCATACCCAGCTTGTCCATCATATAGCCGGACAGCATCGGGGTCAGGGTCTGGGCAGCCATGGAAGCGGTATAGTAGTAGCCGGTGTACTTGCCGACATCGCCTTCGGAGCACATCTCCACCACCATGGGGAAGGAGTTGACATTGATGGTTGCCCAGGCGAAACCTGCCAGGATGAAGATGGCGTAAATCAGAATATCAGAGCTGTTGGGGTCTACAAAGATGGCGCTGCAGAAGGCAGCAGCCAGCAGAGCGACACCGATGAGAATGGCCTTCTTTCTGCCGATTTTGGAGGAAAGGATACCAACGGGAACGAAGGAAATGATGGCGGCGGCGGTGCCGATGGTCAGGGTCAGGTTAAAGTCCTTGCTCAGAATGTTGGTGGCATATACGCTGTACTTGGAGGAAATGGCGTTGTAGCCAAAGTACCACAGCACAACAGATGCCAGCACCAGCAGCAGAGAGCGCTTCTCGCCGCCGGTCAGCTTCCGCTTTTCGTCCACTTCGGGATCTTCCTCTTCGGTCAGACCCAGGCGGATGCTTTCCTGATGCATCTCGGCAGCCCACTTGGGCTCACGGACGGTGCAAAGGAATACGATCAAAGCAACCAGCATCAGACCTGCCACAGCGCAGAAATAGCCGGTATAGCTCATCATAAAGTTTTTCTCAGCGCCGGTGGCAAATACCATACCCAGTACCATAACGAAGATACCGCCCACATAACCCATCAGGTTGATGATGGCGTTGGCCTTACTGCGAAGAGGCTTGATGGTCACATCCGGCATCAGCGCCACAGCAGGCGAGCGGAAGGTAGCCATGGCCACCAGCAGAAGCAGCAAAATACCTACAAACAGGATCAGCGGCTGGGGAGCTTGGGAAGTGATCTGCCATACATAGGCCTGGCGGGCAGGCACAACGTAGTTTACATAATCCGGATTGGCGATCTGCTTTCCATCTTTCTCGGTGGTGCTGCGGATGGCGATAAAGTCCTCCCGGGTGATCTCCTCGGACAGGACGAATTTCTCCTCCTGCAGGGTAGCCTTGGTCTTGTTGGGGCGCACCAGCTCCCGGTCAGCCTGGGTGTCATAGATCAGCTCCAGAGCGGCAGGATCGTCTACCACGGAAACGGCATTGATCTGCTTAAGCTGAGCGGAATCCGCAAAGGTCAGCGCCACCAGCAAAATCACAGCTGCGATGGTGCCGAAGCGAATGAAGGGGGTGCGGCGGCCGGACTTGCCCTTGTGCTTATCGGACAGCGTGCCGAACAGCGGCAGCAGGAACAGCGCCAAGATATTATCCAATGCCATAATTGCGCCGGACCAAAATTGGGACATACCAAACTTGTTGGTCAAAATCAGCGGAACAATGGTATCGTAAGCCTGCCAAAAAGCAAGAATCAGGAAGAAGGCAAAGCCTACCAAAATCGTGCGTTTGTTGTTGAGCTTCATATGTAAGCCCTCCGATCGGGTTTTTCCGGCAAAAGCCGTGGGAATATTATATATTTTTTTCCCGGCAATGTCCAGCGTTTATGAGAAAACCGCCGGGTTTTCCCGGCGATTTAAGATTAAATTAAGGATTAGCCACAAGGGTAAAGGAATAGGAATAAAGGCTTCTCCTGGGAGAAGCTGTCAGAAATCTTTGATTTTTGACTGATGAGGGGGTTCCTTTATAAATGATTACCCTCATCCGGCCGTAACAAAAAAACGGCGGGACCAAGGCCCCGCCCTACGGCAATGCTCAAGGTTTAATTGTAGGGCGGGGGTTTACTCCCGCCGCAGGCTACAGACGCGCCAAAGGATTGGATGTGGGGGCGAATGCCCGACGTGGGAATCTCCCGGTACGATGTCCTTTCCTGCAAAGCATTTCGATGAATGTTACCAGGAGATTGCCACGGCCTTTCAGGCCTCGCAATGACAGGTGTTTTGTGATATATCAATCAAATGCCAAACCAAAATAGCTGGGGGCGGCGTTGCCGTCCAGGGGAAGATACATTGCAAAGGGAATATCCCCGCCAGGGCAGCGAAACCGGCCGCTGTCCTTGCCCAGCGCAGCCAAAATGCCCGGTGCGGCATCGGCATTGCCCAAAAGCTCCGCATCCTCGGCATAGAGGAAGCCGTCGCCGGTATACAGCCTGGTGATGGCGGCAAGAAACTGCAGATTTTCATTCTCCTGCAGCACGCTGCCATCCGGCAGGAACTGCCGGCGAAGGCGGGCATATTGCGCAGCATCAATCTCCTGCAAAGTGATGGGATAGTCACTGCGGCGGCAGGTAAATTCCCGTACAAAGCTGCAGACGTGATAGCCCATACTTTCATACATCCCGATCAGGTGCATCTCAGGCACCAGCAGGATGCCACTATAGCCCAGCGCCAAAAGCAGCGCCCGGGTATCGTCCATCAGAGAGCGGCACAGACCCCTTTTGCGAAATGCTTTTCCCGTTGCCACGGCATAAACATAGGCCATCGGCCGGCCTTCAAACCGGCAATCGAACCAATAAAGGGCAGCGGCTACCTGACCGTCAACGGTAACGCAGCGGCAGCGGTCCGGGGAAAAAGCGGTGTCCCAAAAGATGTCGAGAAAGGCATCGGTATCTCCGAAAGCCTCTTTCCACAATTGGCGCAGACCCTCGATCTGCGATTCCAAAGGATAATCAATCTTCATCGTCATCCTCCCACAGCCGGGCCCAGAATTTCACCACCAGGTGGTGAGGGAAATAGCTGAGCTTGGATTGCCGCAGGCCGGGGATGCCCATATCGTCCTCCCGATTCAGATAGCGCAGTTCGGGATGCTTGCTCCGCAGGTAGGCGGCAAAGGCCTGGGCAATGGCAGGATATGCGCCGTCGGCGTAGTCCATTGCCTTTTCAAAATGGATGTCAAAAGTATCCTGGGACAGGGCAGAGCCCATAGTCATTGCCAAAATATTTCCGTTTTCCACAAGGGCCAGGCCCTCCAAACCCAAATCCTCCGCATGGCAGAAGGCGCGGTGCAGCGCCTGCTTTTCCAAATGGTAGTCGTTGTGGGGATCGGCAGCCAGCCTTCCAGCGTACCAGGACTCCACCATTGCCTCCACAGCCGGCAGATTTTCGTCGCTGATGGGAACTGCGGTGCAGTTGGGATGGCTTTGCCAAAAGCGGTTGCTGTGATTGCGCTTCTTTTGATACTTGCGGCCCTTCAGGTCGGCAAGGTCGTTGATGTCATACACATAGTCGCAGCTGTCCCGGTCAGGATGGAAGCGGAACTGGCCGGGATAAAGCTCCTCCAGCAGCATCGTATCCGCAGGGGTCAAGCCCGACAGACGGCAGACGATGCCCCGCTCCCGGGCGTCCTGAATGATGGTATCCAGCACCGGGCGAATATCACCGCTGCCCACAGGGAAGGGGTAGATGCTGAGCCGCTCAAACTGGGAAAACAGCACGAAGAAGCCGTCCACAACAGCAACCCGCTGCCGGCCCCAAAGATTCAGGTTGGCATAGGAATATTCGCAGCCCCGTTCGCCGGAGGCGAACAGCGCCTTCAAATAAGCGGCTTTTGTTTGCTGGTCGAATTTTTGAAAGTCGATCATTGTTTCACATCCTTTGGGCTTAGTATGCCACGATTGGTGTTGGGTTTATTTCAGGATTTTTTCATCCAGGCGGTGATTTTTTAAGGTATAATACAGCGCTGCGCCCAAGGTCAGCAGCACGGCAGCTTCCCCGATGGCAACATAGAGGGCGTTGAGCAAGAAGCCGCCGCCAATGTATACGGCCAGCTCCCAGCCGATTAAAACGGCGTTGCAGATAGCCGGCAGCAGCAGACCGAAGAGGGGGAAGCCTTTGATGGTCCACCTGCGGCTGAGCCACATTCCGCCGGTTGCCAAAGCGGTGGCGGCGCCGCCTACCACAAAGTCCAGCGGCAGCGCACCGGCAAAGGAGATATTAAACAGCAGACAGCCGATCGTAAGCCCCGGAATGGCTGCCGGTGTGAAAAATGCCAGCACGCACAGCGCCTCGGAGAGTCGGAACTGGATGGCCCAGGTTGCCGAGCCGGGCATAAGAAAATTCTGCAGATAGGTTAGTGCCACATACAGCGCCGCCAGCAGGGCGCCGTGGGTCAGATTGCGGGTTTTCTGATTCATCACACAAAAAATGGGCGCATTGCGCCCGTCCTTTTCCCTAGTTTTGTTTAGCGACAGGATGGTTGCGAACTGTCGTATTTGACTGCTGTCATTATATCGGCGGTCGCAAAAAATGTCAACATAGAAAAATACGCTGCGGTAAGCAGCGGATTTTCCTAAAAAGGGAACAAAAAAAGAGAGAGAAAATACTTCATGGACGAAAACAACGGATTGCGGTTTCCGCTGACTTTCTAGCTACACAATACAATGCGCGTTTGAACAGAAAATAACGAAAATGTGAATATTTTAAGAAGCTTTCGGGAAAACCAGGGTAATCTTGAACAGATCGCCGTCCAGTTGCAGCTGCATCTGGCCGTTTTGGAGCTCCATCAGGCTTTTGGCAATGTTCAGGCCAAGACCGCTGCCCTCGCTGTTGCGAGCCGCGTCGCCCCGGACAAAGCGCTCCATCAAGTCCTCGGTGCTGATGCTCAGGGGCTCCCGGGAGATGTTCTTCAAGGACAGGTGTACCTGGTCCTCCGTTTCCGTCAGGCCGATATAGAGCCGGGTGCCGGGCATTGCGTACTTAACGGCATTGCTCATCAAGTTGCTCAGCACACGCCACACAAGTCGGCCGTCCGCCAGCATCGTAATGGGGGGCTTGGGGATTTGGAACACCGGCTCCAGCTGCACGGCGGCGAATTTATCGGAGAATTCGCCCAGCGCCTGATTCACGCTTTCGGCGGCATCCAGCCTGGTGACATGGGCGGTGATATTGCCGGAGTTGGCTTTGCTCAGCTCCATCAGGTCCTCAATCAGCTTCTTCATCCGGGCAGACTGCCGGGACAGCACCTGCAGATACTCTGCCTGCGCCTGCTCTGTGGGTGCGTTTTTCAGCAGATCCACAAAGCTGATGATAGAAGTCAGCGGTGTTTTGATATCGTGGGAGATATTGGTGATCAATTCGGATTTCATCCGCTCGGAGCGCATTTGATTTTCGGCAGCGATCATCGCCGTTTCAGACAGCGCATTCAGATGCTGTGCAAGGGTGTGGAAGCTGCCGTACAGGAATCTGGTGGAGATCTTGCATTGCAGATCGCCATTTACCATTTGCTTCACGCCACGGATCAGGCTGCCGATGGCATAGCCGCAGTAGCACAAAAAACCAACGCAGGCAGCGATATCCACAATCAGCAGCACGGTAAATACACCACCGAAGCGATGGGTGAGGTAACCAAAGACGCCGGCGCTGACGGTCAGCACAACGGCGGTTACCAGCCACTTCCACATCACCGGCATCAGGCCGATCACCTTCGCGAAGCCCTGACCCAGGAATCGCAGAAACCGACCCAGCAGTATCAGCAAGCAACCGATCAGCGTATGTTTCCACCAAAAGCCGTCCTTAACCTTTACCTGAGCGGCAAAGGCCAGGATCAACGCCAGCGCAAGCACGCTGATCGCCATCAAAATGCTGCCAATGAGGCTCAAATTGCCCAAGTGCGGGCCGGCATTGTTGATCCAATCAGAAAGCGTGCGCAGCAGCAGCGACAAGCCGGCAATGGCTGCACCGATCAGTACCGCGTAAATATCCAACGGCAGCCGATTCAGACCGCCGGGCTGGACGGTGCCGTCCTCTGTCCGACCGGCGTGGATGCATAGATAGGAAAGACCTGCGGCAAACAGAATCAGGCTTACCGCCAAAATGCCGATGAAGGTGTGGCGATAGGGGAACATATCCGTCAGGATCTGCAGCTTGGAGTTAATCAGAACATTGGGCTGCAGAGAAACCGTAACGGTATATTCCGGCGCTTCGTAGTAGTAAAGGGTATAGCTGGAAAGCCGGCCGTTTTCCCATATAGTCTCGGTTTCCCGGTAAAGATAGTCCGAAGGGGATGTGTCCGGCTCAGTGGGCTCGGTAGGGTCCTGGGATTCTTCTTCCTCGGTGTCATCCTCGGGAATATCCACGATGGGATACAGCGGCTGGATGGTAAAGGTCTTGCTGAATGCGATATTTTGGCTGGCATAGCCGGCATTGGAAATGGGCTTGCCTTTTTCCAGCAGCGTTACGCTCCAATAGTCTGCATCACCCCGCTCCTGCGGATAGCTGTAAAGGCTGCGCTCCAAAAGATAGGGCAGATTGCCAAAGGTTTCCACGGCGTGCACATCTGCGTAATCCTGGGCGATGGTTCTGGCGATGGATTCGTATTCCAAATCCTGCAGCTTGCTCACATCGTCTACATAGAGATTGGCATTCTCCATAGCGATGATACCGATGCCGCCGGCAAGAGCGGAAATAACCGACAGCGCTGTCAGCACGATGGCGATGAACTTTGCGGTCAGACTATGCTTCATAAGCGTGCCGACCTCCTTCGATCTTGTAGCCCTGACCCCAAACCACCTTCAGGTAGCGAGGATTCGAAGGATCAATCTCCAGCTTTTCCCGCAGGTGGCGGATATGTACGGCTACAGAGCCCTCGTTGCCCAAAGCAGTTTCCTGCCAAACCGCCTCATACAGAGCCTTGGTGGAGAAAACTTCGCCGGGATGGGTCATCAGCAGGTACAAAATGCTGTATTCTGTGGGCGTCAGGTTCACCGGCTCGCCTTCTACCGACACGCTCTTGGTACGGTCGTTCAGGGAGATACCGCCAATGGCGATCAGCGCCGTATTTTCCTCTGTGCGGCTGCCCAGCTGGGCATAGCGGCGCAGAAGAGAGCGGACCCGTGCCAGCACTTCCACCGGCTCAAAGGGCTTGGTGATATAATCGTCTGCGCCTACATTCAAGCCCAGCACCTTGTCCTCTACTTCGGACTTGGCGGTTAGCATAATAATGGGCACATTGGAGAATTCCCGGATGGCTTTGGTGGCGGTGACGCCGTCCATTTGCGGCATCATTACATCCATCAGAATCAGATGGGTATCCTCTTTTTGCATAATCTCCAAAGCCTGCAGACCGGTATTGGCTTCAAAAAAGTGATAGCCTTCCGGGGTCAGGTAGATCCGCAGGGCGCTGACGATATCCGGCTGGTCATCGCAGATGAGAATGTTATACATACAAAACCTCCTGCTGTGTTGCTTTTCTTGCCCCTATTATAGCAGAAATATGGCAAATAGAAAAGAGAAACTTTTTCCGAACGGTTGATTCTGCGCAAAAAGCTGTTATAATAAAATTAACCTATAATAAAAAGGAGAGGTTATTATGTTGGAAGAACTGAAAATTTGGTTTGCCACCAGTGGCGTATCTTTGCTGGCTGTGGTGCTGAAGGCCGTCATCATTACGGTGGTTGGTCTGCTGCTGATCCGCGTCGCCAACAATCTGCTGGAAAAGCTGCTGCAAAAGTCCAAGCTGGAAAAGGCTGCCCATAGCCTGCTGAAGGGTCTGCTGAAAGCGGTGCTGTTCATTCTGCTGGCACTGATCGTTGCGTCCTCCCTGGGTGTGGATGTGACGGGTATCGTTGCACTGGCATCTGTGCTGACATTGGCTGTTTCCCTGGCGCTGCAGAATATGCTTGCCAATGTGATCGGTGGCTTTACGCTGCTGTATACCCATCCCTTCGGCTCCGGTGATTTTGTGGAGATCGCAGGTCAATCCGGCGCTGTGCAGGAGGTCGGCATCGCCTACACCAAGCTGACCACTGCGGACAACAAGCTGGTATCCATCCCCAACAGCGCTGTTGTGGCAGCGCAGATCGTCAATTACACCGCAACCGGCTGCCGCCGCGTGGATATTGATGTCGCTGCTGCTTATGATGCACCGACCCAGTTGGTCATCGATACCCTGGTGGGCACTGCCAATGCATCCTTTGTGCTGGAAGAGCCGGAGAAGCCCTACGCTGTGCTGGTCAGCTATGGCGAAAGCGCCATCAATTATACCCTGCGCTTCTGGGTCAAGACCGAGGATTACTGGGCAGCGCTGTTTGCGGTAAATCAGAAAATCAAGGCAGATTTCGACGCTGCCGGCGTGCAGATGAGCTACCCGCACCTGAATGTCCATATTGAAAAATAAAAATTTTGCATAGCTTTTGCGCTGGGGGATATACTAGCATTGGACAGCAAACGACAGCCCCGAATCTGCGACGGCAGAGGAAAGACTGTACATTTTCTGTCAAGTGTATCACCGCAAGCGCAGCGGCAGGATGCGAAACGGCGGATAAGGAACGATCCGCCATACATTATAAAAAAGCCTCCCTCGGGAGGCTTTTTCTTTATAACTGATACAGCGGCTGGATGGAATCGTAGCCCTGGGGCTTGTATGTAACAGAGCCAATGGGCTTGCCCTCAATGCCAAATTTGGGGTTGTAGCCGAATAGGTTGACATAACATATCAAATCGTCCCGTTCCGCTTCCATTTCCCGCATGACTGCCACAGTTGCCAGCACATCATCCACCGCCCGGTGAGAGTTCACCACCTGGCCGGAAAGTCCGTAGACCTCAATGGCATTGCAGAGCTTGTGGGGATAGCTGTGGCGGTCCTTGTACACCGTCAGCAGATCCAGCTTATCCTTGCCCTTGAGAATCGTGGGATCGCCGCAGCGCAGCAGCAGATAGTAAAGAAAACTCAGGTCAAAATGGGCATTGTACGCCAAAAGCAGAGTGTTTCCGGCGATCATCTGCGCAATATCCCGGCAAAGCTGCGCCTTGGGGATGCCCCGGTCCAAAATGTCCTGGGTGGTGATGCCGGTGAGCTTTTCAATCTCCGGCGGAACGGTGTTGCCCGGAGTCAGAGTGATCAGCTCGTCATATTCGCGAACAACGGTGGCGCTGCCACCCTGACATTCTACTACCACAGCGGCAAACTCGATGATCTCATCCCGGCTGAAGGCCAGGCCGGTGGTTTCGGTGTCAAACAGCACCAAACGATCGTATTTGGCAAATAAAGTGTCAAAATTACCCAAGGTTATTCTCCTTTCGCCAGTTTTTGCGCCCGGGCGAATTTGCTGTTTCTTTCGGGAATCAGGGCATACATCGTTGCCAAAACCTGCGCGAAGGCGATGGCCACATCCTCCGAGCCACTTTTCAGCTCCACCTCCACCTCAAGAAGGGGAAGTTCCCGTCCGCCGCCAAGCAAAACGCCTTCATCCAGCGCAATTTCTACGGTGCAACCGTCCAGTGCCAGCAGTTTTGCCCAGCGTGTAAAGCGTGCGCCGCAGGAAACCACCAAGCTATCCCTAGTCAGGTCCAGCAGTTCTTCGGGGGCGCCTAGTTTACATAACATAGGAACGGCGGCTTCTATATTTTCACATTCCAGTTCCCATTCGCCCCGTCCGTGGGTGCCGTCGGGGGTCTTGACGGTGCAAACGGAAACGCCGTTTTCCATTCGCCGCCGCAGGGTGATATGCCGCTGAGAAAGGGAGCTATCCGGCGTGTCGTAATAAGTGGTTTCCATGGAAATCACCGTAAAATCGTCCCATTGCTTGCGCAGCAGGGCGAAATTTCTCTTGCCAGCAGAAAATTTCAATTCAAATTCTCTTCCCAAAATCGCCACCTCCAATTTACCATATTATACACCCTGCTGTAGCGCTATGCAAGAATCTTTTTCCGCACCCGGATTCCGACAAAAAATTCCCCATAGCCGTGATAGGATTTAGGTATCGAAGGGAAAGGATCGTGGTACAAATGATGGTAGCCTTGGGAATCTATGTCCGGCGGTGGCAGCGGACACTGCAACGGTGGATGCTAAATCCCCGTGTTCACGCAGTGGCGCAAACGGTGGCTTACATACTCTCGGGATTTTTGCTCAGCGCAGCCAGCCTGGGGAATATGGCGCAGCCTCTGACCTTGGGGCTTTTGTGCGCCGTATCCGGGTGGCCGGCTGTGCTGATCGCCGCTGGCGGAATGGGCGGATATATGCTGTTTTGGAGCAGCGCCGGCACGCAAGGGGTGCTGTGGCTGTGCCTGGGACTGGCGGCAGCGGTGATGCTAGGCGGTCGGCAATTTCTGCGAACAATGCCGATCCTGCTGCCGGCCTTGGCCGGTGTGATCGTAGCGGTGTCGGGGGTGGTCTTTCAGCTGCTGTTCCGGGAAACCGCACCCATACTGATGTACTTTTTACGCATCGGCCTGGCGATCGTCAGCACGCTTTTGTTTACGGCGATTTTGGAAAAACGGGATCCGGTGGTGGAATGGCTGGTCTGCGGCGTAGGGGTTCTGGCGCTGGCGCAGGTGATTCCCGTTCCGTATTTGGGCTTTGGCTATATTGCCGCCGGCGTTTTGGCTGCGATGGGTGCATTCCCCGCAGCGGCGCTGGCAGGCCTGGCGCTGGACCTGGCGCAAATCACGCCGACACCTATGACCGCCGTGCTGTGCCTTGCCTATATGATCCGGCTGATTCCGGGGCTGAAAAAAGGCGCTGTCTGCGTGGCAAGCGGTATGGTTTTTGTGGTGGTGATGCTGCTTTGCGGCAATTTTGATCTGCAACCGTTGCCCGGTTTGCTGATCGGCGGCTTTATTTCCTACTGGATCCCCGGGAAGGCCGGGCTTTCCCACCGTCGGGGCGAAACCGGCTTCGCGCAGGTGCGGCTGGAGATGGCGTCTTCGGTGCTGAGTGAGACGCAGAGGCTTCTGCTGGACGTGGAAGAGTATCCCATCGACGAGGAGGCCATCGTAGCGAAAGCGGTGGACCGGGCCTGCAACGGTTGTCCGTATAGGAATAAATGCAAGGATCAGGGCAAGTCCATACCAACGGAGCTGCTGCACAAGCCCTTGGGTAATGGCGCAGGGCTGCCGCTGTCGTGCCGGAAAACCGGAAGATTGCTGCAGGAACTGCGGCGGGGGCAGGAGCAGCTTCGTGCCATCCGTGCAGATCGGGATCGCCGGGAGGAATACCGGGCAGCGGTGACGCAGCAGTACCGGTTTCTGTCGGAATATCTGCAGGATCTGTCAGACACTTTGGCGCAGCGCACCAATCCACCCAAGCAATTCTATCAGCCGGAACTGGCGGTTTGCTCTGCGGCCCGGGAGGGGACAAATGGCGACCGCTGCTTGGTTTTTGCCGGGGTGGAATGCAGATATTATATCGTTCTGTGTGATGGTATGGGCACCGGACCGGAGGCTGCCCGGGATGGAAAAATTGTGGGTGATATTTTGAAAAAGCTGCTGGCCGCCGGTTATCCACCGGAATTCGCGTTGCGCAGCGTCAACAGCATTTGCGCCCTGCAGGGCAGAGCCGGGGCGGTGACCATCGACCTTGCCGAGCTGCGGCTGGATACCGGTAAGGCTACCGTATACAAATGGGGCGCGGCGCCGTCTTACCTGATGGCAAAGGGTGCAGCGATTAAAATTGGGACAGCCACCCCACCGCCCGGGTTGTCGGTAACCGACTGTCGGGAAACGGTAGAGCAGCTGTCCCTGCGCAGGGGAGAAACGCTGGTGCTTCTCAGCGACGGTGCAGAGGGAGAGGAATCTCTGCGCCGCTGCCTGGAGGATACGACCCAGCCGCCCGGGGAGTTGGCGGCGAAGATTTTGTCCTGCAGCCGGACGGAGGGGACAGACGATGCCACTGTCGCGGTGGTGCGTCTGACCTCCCTGCCCACGCCGACATAATACCACATATTCTTTGCAAAATTTGTCGAAACACAAGATGTAGGAGAAAATAATAGGGAATTAAACAATATTTAGTAAAAACCGCCGTGCGCCATTTGTGGCAGCAGGGCGGTTTTTGCCGCTGCAATTGACTTTAGACCGTGCATATAGTATGATAAAAGAGATTTTACGGTTGAAAGGAGCGGAAAAACGTGCTATTTTCCAGTACGACCTTTCTATATCTGTTTTTGCCGGCAGTCCTGCTCATATATTTCGTGTTTCTTCGCTGGTCTCGCAAGCTGCAGAATGTCTTTTTGCTTTTGGCAAGTCTTCTGTTTTACGCTTGGGGCGAGCCGAAATTTGTGCTGATTATGATGGGCTCTATTGTACTCAACTGGGCAATGGGCTGGCTGGTTTCAGCCAATAAAGCAAGGAAAAGACTATGCAAGGCACTGGTTGCGATTGATATTGCACTGAATCTTTCGCTGCTTTTTGTGTATAAGTATCTGGGCTTTGCAGGGGGAATCATAGAAACGATGGTCGGTGCCGATTTGGGTGTTCCCCAAATTGCGCTGCCAATTGGAATCTCTTTCTTTACTTTCCAAGCGATGTCCTACGTTATCGATGTTTATCGGGAAAAGGGACAGTTGCAGAAAAATATCCTCTGCGTGGGATTATACATTTCTTTCTTTCCGCAGCTGATCGCCGGCCCTATTGTGCGCTATGAAACTGTTGCGGACCAAATCATGAACCGGAAAGAGACGCTGGATGATTTTGTTGATGGGTTTGCTCGCTTTATTGTTGGTTTGGCGAAAAAAGTTCTGCTTTCCAACAGTTTTGCGTTTTTGGCGGATCAGGCGTTTGATATGTCCCGGGATGGGCACACGCTATCTGTAGCGTTTAGTTGGCTGGGCGCGATTGCCTATACACTGCAGATCTTCTTTGATTTTGGCGGTTACAGTGATATGGGTATCGGCCTTGGCAGAATGTTTGGATTCCATTTTCTCGAAAACTTTAATTATCCTTACATATCCACATCCATTACGGAATTTTGGAGAAGATGGCACATGTCGCTGGGTACCTGGTTTCGGGACTATGTGTACATCCCCTTGGGCGGCAGCCGTGTAAAAAAGAGCCGGATGATTTTTAATTTGTTTGTCGTGTGGTTCCTTACCGGCTTGTGGCACGGTGCGAATTTCACTTTTATTCTCTGGGGCTTAATGTACTTTGTACTGCTGGTGGTGGAGAAGCTTACCGGATTCCATCAGGCAAAGGGTAAGCTTGTTCATGTATGTAAGTGGCTATACACGATGCTGTTTGTAGTGCTGGGCTGGGTGCTGTTCCGTGCGGAAACGCTGGGCGGTGCGTGGACTTACCTGAAATCTATGTTTGGATTAAACGGAAATGCGCTGTCTGATGGAATGTTTATCGGTTACTTTAAGCAGAGCGCAATTTTGCTGACCGTTGGAATCGTTCTTTGCACACCGCTGTTCCGGGTGCTGAAGAAAAAGACAGAAAAGAATGTCTTGATAGATGCGATCACTACGGTTGGATTAATAGGCCTGTTTATCCTGTCGGTTGCCAGCTTGATCAGCAGTTCCTATAACCCCTTTATTTACTTTAACTTCTAACGGGGGTGAGATGTAATGAAATTCAATAAGAACATTATCGTATTCGTTGCGGCAATGCTGTTTATTCTTTTAGGCTTTACACAGCAATATTATGATAATTTAAAATACACATTGATATCTTTTGTAGTACAAAATGAAGATGCCGCAGAGGATTTTCCTGCGTTACAAAAAGTAATCGATAAAATCTCTACGAACGAACTTCGCTATCATAACGAAATGATGAACCTGAATTCGCTGAAGCAGCGATTAACCGGCAACCGCATTGTTGTTAAGGACACAACAACCGTTGTGCATGTGCCGGGCGGCTCTTTAATTGAGCCGCAAAAAGAAAAATTCACGGAAGAAGAAATGGCGCGCTCGATTGATGCGATTATACAACTACAAAAGTGTGCACAAGATAGTGGCGCAGAATTTTTGTATATAGCAGCCCCTAGAAAGTCGGTGGTAATAGACACCCCGGAATGGGTTATTGATTATAGAAAGGAAAGCGTTGCTTCTTTAATAAATGGCCTTGCAAAGAACGATGTTCCAATGTTGAACTTATGTGAGTTGCTGGAAGAGAAGCAAAGACTAAATCTTTCGCTGTTTTTTAATACCGATCACCACTGGAAGCCGGAGGTCGGTTTCTGGGCAACCGGCGAGATTTGCCGCGAACTGAATGAACGATACGGATTCGAATATGAATCAAAATACAATGAAATCTCAAATTACAATATTTCCGTTCATAAGGATTGCTTTTTGGGCTCGTATGGCAAAAAAGTTGGCCTATACTACGTCCCTGGCGGCGCAGATGACATTAGCATAATAACGCCTAAATTTGAAACAAGCTTTACGGAACAAAGGCCATATTCAAATGTGGAGAGAAGCGGTGATTTCCAGACAGCGCTGCTCTATATGGAGAATATTAATGAGGTAGATTATTATAGAAATAGTCCCTATGTTACTTATAGCGGTGGCGATTTTCGGTTGCAAATACTGAAAAACCATCTCAATCCGGAAGGCAAAAAAATCTTAATTCTTCGCGATTCCTTTGCGTGTGTGGTAACGCCGTTCCTTGCGCTAAACGCCAGTGAGCTTCACATTGCGGATACTCGTTATTTTATACCGAGTGAGCCTTTGAATGTATATGACTATATTGAGGAAATTAAGCCTGACTATGTGCTGCTCCTATACTCTGGCGCAGGATTTCCGCCGGACGGTGATGGCTGTTTCAACTATGACCAAAACCCATCCTAAACAGAAAAATGCCGACGATCGTTTGATCGTCGGCATTTGTATTTCACTTACTGGTTCTCGATTTCCTTCAAAGCGTCCTTGCGGCTGAAGTTTGCACGGCCCTTCTCGTCAAAGCCCATGAACTTAACCCAAGTCATATCGCCCAAATTCAGGACATCCTCAACCTTTTCAACACGGTGATTCTCCAGCTTGGAGATGTGAACCATGCCATCGTGGCCGGGAGCAATCTCAACGAATGCGCCGATGGGCAGGATGCGGACGACCTTGCCGTAGTACAGCTTGCCAACCTCGGGAACGAAGCAGATGTCGTCCACCATCTTCTTGGCAGCGTAAGCAGCAGCGGAGTCAACAGCGGAGATGAAGACAGAGCCATCATCCTCGGTGTCAACCTTAGCACCGGTGTCGGCGCAGATCTTCTGAATGGTCTTGCCGCCGGAGCCAATGACCTCGCGGATCTTGTCCACGGGGATCTTCATGCTGATCATCTTGGGAGCAAACTCGGAAACCTCAGCACGAGGCTCGGGGATGCAGGGGATCATGATCTCGTTCAAAACCTCCAGGCGGGCAACACGGCAGCGCTCCAAAGCGTCTGCGATGATCTCCATTGTCAGACCCTTGTTCTTCAGGTCCATCTGAATAGCGGTAACACCTTCGGTGGTACCGGCAACCTTGAAGTCCATTTCGCCGTGGAAGTCCTCAACGCCCTGAATGTCGGTGAAGGTTCTCCACTCGCCGGTCTCCTGATCGGAGATCAGACCGCAGGAGATGCCTGCAACGGGACGGCGGATGGGAACACCGGCATCCATCAGCGCCAGGGTAGAGCCGCAGATAGAGCCCTGAGAGGTAGAGCCGTTGGAAGAAAGAACCTCGGACACCACGCGGATGGAGTAGGGGAACTCCTCAACAGAGGGGATCACGGGCAGCAGAGCCTTCTCAGCCAGCGCACCGTGGCCGATCTCACGACGGGAGGTGGAGCGGGCGGCACGGGCTTCACCGGTGGAGAAAGCGGGGAAGTTGTAGTGATGGATATAGCGCTTGGTCTCTTCCTGATAGATGGTGTCCAGCTTCTGAGCAGCGGACAGGGTGTTCAGGGTGCAGATGCTCAGCACCTGCGTCTGACCACGGGTGAACAGACCGGAGCCGTGAACTCTGGGCAGAACGCCAACCTCGGCAGCCAGGGCACGGATATCGTCCATACCACGGCCGTCAACACGCTTGCCAGCCAGCAGCCACTTCTTAACGACCTTCTTCTGCATCTTGTACAGGCAGACCTCGATATGCGTCTCAAAGTCCTCATACTTCTCAGCGAACTTCTCCTGGAAGTCCAGGCGGGCAGCGGTCAGGCGCTCTTCACGGACGTTCTTGTCGTCGGTGTCCAAAGCGTGCTCGATCTGGCCCAGGCCGTACTCCATCAGGTCGTCCAGCAGATCGTGGTTAACAGCAGCCTTCTCGAAGGTGAACTTGGGCTTGCCGATCTCAGCCACGATGGTGTTGATGAACTTAACGATCTCCATATTGGTCTCGTGGGCAATACGGATGCACTCGTAAACGATGCTTTCGGGAGCCTCGTTTGCTTCGGTCTCGATCATAACCACCTTCTCGAAGGTGGAAGCGATGCACACGAAGCAGTCGCAAGCCTCACGCTCATCAGCGGAGGGGTTGATGACATAGCGGTCACCGATGTGGGCAACATTGGTGGTGGCAACGGGGCCGTTCCAGGGAACATCGGAAGAAGCGATGGCGATGGAAGCACCCAGGGAAGCCACGATCTCTACGGGATTCTCGTAGTCGTTGGCCATAACGGTGCAGGTAACGACAGTATCGTTACGCAGCTCTTCGTCGAAGAGGGGTCTCATAGGACGGTCGATAATACGGCTGTTCAGGATGCCGCGCTCGGAGGGCTTGCCCTCACGGCGGTTGAAGGAGCCGGGGATGCGGCCCACAGCGTACATTCTCTCCTCAAACTCGATGGTCAGAGGGAAGTAGTCGATACCGGCCTTGGGGATGGGGTTGCAGGTGCAGGTAACCAGCACCACGGTGTCGCCGTAACGGCAGATGCACTCGGCATTGGCCAGCTCAGCCACCTTGCCGGTTTCTACAGTAAAGGCACGGCCGCCGATCTCGGTCTCGAAGATCTTGTGATTGGGGAACTGTTTGCGAGTAACCATTTGTTTTACCTCCTGTATATTTGTAGTAGTTCGGGAGGTTTAGCACTTGAAACTAGCGCTGGAAATTCAGCACCACTTTCAACTGCTAAGCCGCTCCCGATGTTTGCCTATGCTTTTGAAAAAGGGCGACGGTTGCCGTCGCCCTTTCCAAAAAACTTACTTACGGATGCCCAGCTTGGCGATAATGGCACGATAACGGTTGATGTCCTTCTTTGCCAGATAGTCCAGCATCTTGCGGCGCTTACCAACCATCATCAGCAGACCACGACGGGAGTGGTTGTC
>JAZSCE010000003.1:0-2713 GCA_045602725.1 Faecousia sp.
ACCCTTACCGGCGGCTGCAGCCAGATTTGGGGTATGGATAAGCTGATGACCGAAATCACCGGCGTTGTGTGTACCGTAGCAGACGATGCAGATTCCTGCGTTGCCTACGGCTGTGGCAAGAGCCTTGCCTGGATCAACCACATGCAGGAGGGCCCCATCAACATTGCAAGAAAGCGTATTATGCGCAGCTAATAAGAAAAACGGGAGCCGGCTGGCTCCCGTTTATAATTTTATCAATAGTGGCTGGCGAATGGTCATTGAATCTTCTGTAACAGCGCAATCCATTGCCAGAATCCTCACACCGTTTTCGGCTGCGTCGCGCAATGCAGCGCCAAAGGCCGGATCAGTCTCATCATTGGGACGCAGGTATTTCATATCGGCAATCTGCACCACAAACAGCACAAACGCGCCGAAGCCATCGAGCGCCGCAGCGGTCAAGCCCTGTAAATGCTTCACACCACGCTCCGTGGGGGCATCGGGGAAGGCGCAAACGCCATCGTGCTCCAGCGTGACACCCTTGACCTCCAGAAAGCACCGCCTGCCATCCTTGATGAAGGAAAAGTCGAATCGGGAATCGCCGTAGGTGTACTCTGCTTTCAGCTCCTGGATTTCGCCAAGGCCGCCGGATAACAGCCACTCCCGGGCGGCAATGTTGGGGGCCTGGGAATCCATATTGATGAGAAGCTCTCCCTTTTGCACGCAGATCAGGTCGAATTTTGTCTTACGGTTGGGATTATCGAATTTTTGGCACCATACTGTTGCGCCTGGAGTCAGCAATTCCCGGCAACGGCCGGTATTCTTGACGTGGCAGATCTCTTCTTTGCCGTCGATTTCGATGTGGGCAATGAAGCGATTGGGGCGCATAATAAATGTGCCGTGTACCATATTTTCGTATTTCATAGGCTTATGTACAATGATGACTGCATTAGCGGTCAGTGCAGACCGTACCAGTAATTTGCCAGGAAACGAATGTCGGCATCCGGGGCTCGCAAAAGCGCTTTCAGCTCCTCGCTGGGGCTGCACAGAAGCTCGCCCGCTACCTTGTAATAGAAGTCCGGCAATATGAACTGGAGCAGGGTTTGCGGCGTCAGCTCAACTACCGAGGGCCGCATCAGCGGATACCAGGACTGATCGGGATATGTCAATTCGCTGTGGGGTGCTGCAGATCCAAAGTACCACTGTTTCTGTATCTGCTTGGATACCCGGCTGATGACGCAGTCGATAGCTGCATACTCTTGCCAATTGCTACGATAATAGGACGCCCGATTCACGCTGACCGTGATCTCTTTGAGCAGCTCCTCTGCAATTTGCACCCATACCGCAACGAGATAGAAATTAAACCGTTCTTTCCCAGGCGTTTCAAAAACTGTTTTGACAAGCGGATTATCACACAGTGCGGCCTGCAGAGGAATACTCGTCAGATTATCTGTGTCAGCCATCATAAATTCAATGGCCAGCTCCAAAAAGCTCCGCTTCACCCGATGCTTGTGAAGCAGCTGCTGACTCACCGCTTCCACGGTCTGCTCACGGGCGGGATCATCGGTCATAGGCACCAGCATCTGTGCAGCCTGCGTGGCATCCGGAAAGGCCAGGACGATATGTACGCCGTATTCTTTGGTGTATACCATCTTTTGATAGGCGGCTTTTAGTGCCTCCACGGCAGTATTTGCCAGCTTATAGCCCTGCTCCGTGCACACGATATCCAATACACATTTCTTGTTGCTTTTCAGGAAGGAGACCAGCTCTGTTGCAAAACTGTCATTATTCGCATACTGGATTCCGTTGTGGCGCATAACGGTCTGAATGATATCGTGATCCGTATCCGGCTCCAGGAATTCAGGCAGAAAGACGGGAATTAGATTTTTTCCCTTTTGCAAGGCCAGCGTCAGCTCCCGGGAGATCCAGTCGCCTTCGTTGTCAAACCGGTCAAAAATATTACCTGATAAGATCAGCAAAAAATCCGTACACTCGCAAATTGCCTGCTCAATTTTTTCGTCAAAAAGTCCACTGCGCAACGATTCCTTATCGAAGAATACTTCATAGTCATTATGCAGTAATGCGTGAAGCTGCTGTGCCGTTTCCAGCCCACCGTCCCGTCTGTAGCTGATAAAAATCTGTGTGCGCATACTATCCTCCTGTGTGCTTTTGTTGGCAGAATGTCCTTATTCTGCATTCTAAGCTCTGCCATTGCCTGGAAGCAGATTCGTTATCTATTTTTTCGCATACATCAGCTTTAGTCAACAACTTGTTTCGTTGGACAAGATAAATATATCATAATCCGTTGCGCTTTTCAATGATATATCGCTTGCGAGATATGATATACGGCGTTGCCGTATGATATACTTGCTTCGCAAGCATGATATAATATCCGTTCCTTCACATGCCGCAGGCATATATCATCGCTCGCAGAGCGATATCATATCGAAGATATATCACCCGTTCCGCAAGGAACGGATATCATTGAAAAAAGTCACCTTTGTCGGTAGACAAAAGTGACTTTTTTCGTGGTGCCGGTGACCGGACTCGAACCGGTACGGTATTGCTACCACGGGATTTTAAGTCCCGGGCGTCTGCCAGTTCCGCCACACCGGCGTGTGACTGCATTGTATTATACCAGAAAGCGGGCGGAAAAGCAATCATCACTTTTCCGCCCGACGCTGTTTTTGTTAATCGTGATCGCGTGTGTAAATATCCCACCGGGAGTTGCCGTCGG
>JAZSCE010000004.1:0-8011 GCA_045602725.1 Faecousia sp.
TACACCGGGGTGCCGGGGCCGATGAACAGAACGCCACGCTCCTGGGCAGCGTGCAGACCGTAGGTAAGGGCTTCGCCGGTTTCAAAGCAGATCAAAGAGCCAACCTGGCGGCGCTCAATTTCACCCTTCATGGGGGCATAGCTGTCCAAAACGCTGCTCATAATGCCTTCGCCACGGGTGTCGGTGAGAAATTCGTTGCGGTAGCCGAACAGACCACGGGAGGGGACCAAAAATTCCAAGCGGTAGCGGCTCCCCATAGGGGTCATAGACAGCAGATCGCCCTTGCGGCGGCCAATTTTCTCGATAACAGCGCCCATACAGGCTTCCGGCACATCGGCCACCATCCGCTCGATGGGCTCGCAGAGCTTGCCGTCAATTTCCTTGGTCAGCACACGGGGTGTGGAAACGGAGAACTCAAAGCCTTCCCGGCGCATAGTTTCCATCAGGATACTCAGGTGCATTTCACCGCGGCCAGCCACATTGAAGGCATCGGTGCCCTGCTCGGTGACGTGGAGGGAAACATCCTTCAGAAGCTCCTTTTCCAGCCGGTCACGCAGGTTGCGGGAGGTGACAAATTTGCCCTCCTTGCCGGCAAAGGGAGAATCGTTGACAGCGAAGGTCATTTCGATGGTAGGGTCGCTGATTTTGACAAAGGGAAGAGGCTCCACCGCACCGGGAGCGCACAGCGTTCTGCCGATGGTGATGTCCGCCATACCGGACAGCGCTACGATCTCGCCGGCGCTGGCCTCCTGAATGGGGGCTTTGCCCAGGCCGTCATAGGCATACAGGGCAACCACCTTACCCTTGGACTTGATTTCGGGGTTGTGGTAGTCGCAGATGGTGACTTCCTGATTGACCTTAATGGTGCCACGCTCAATGCGGCCAACGGCGATGCGGCCCACATATTCGTTATAGTCAATGGAGGATACCAAAAGCTGCAGCGGTGCTGCGGCATCGCCCTTGGGGGGATCGATGTAACCCACGATGGTCTCAAACAGCGGCACAAGATCGGTGCCGGTCTCGTGAGGACCGTAGGCGGCGGTGCCCTGTCTGCCGGAGCAGAAGATGGTGGGGGAGTTGAACTGCTCATCGGTGGCGTTCAGGTCCAGCAGCAGCTCCAAAACCTCGTCCATAACCTCGTCGATGCGGGCATCGGGCTTGTCGATCTTGTTGACGACGACGATGGCCTTATGACCCAGCTCCAGCGCCTTTTGCAGCACGAAACGGGTCTGGGGCATCGGGCCTTCGGCAGCGTCCACCAGCAGCAGAACGCCGTTGACCATCTTCAGAATACGCTCCACCTCGCCGCCAAAATCGGCGTGACCGGGGGTGTCCACGATGTTGATCTTGGTGTCTTTATAGGTGACGGCGGTGTTCTTGGCGAGGATGGTGATGCCACGCTCACGCTCCAGGTCGCCGGAGTCCATAACCCGGTCCTGGGTCACCTGATTTTCACGGTATATGCCGCCCTGCCGCAGCATTTCGTCCACCAGGGTGGTCTTGCCGTGGTCAACGTGGGCGATGATGGCAATATTGCGGATGTTTTCCTGAGATGCCATAGAAAATAGCTCCTTTAATCTGTCTGAATTGTGCAATAAATATCTTAACCTTAAAAATATAGCACATAAACCGGAGAAAAGCAACATTTCCGATGAAATTAGGGGCGAGCAGAAGGCGAATTGCCGCAAAGCGGCAAGGAAGGCCGCCCTGGGCTGTTGCTCGTCCGGAATCAACGGCGGGAGTAAACCCCCGCCCTACGATCGATCTTTCAGGGTTGCCGTAGGGGCGACCCTTGCGGTCGCCCGAGAAATGACCTCCTTGAGGAAAGGGTTAATTTATGACTGGGGGATTGTAATGTGCCGGCAAAGACAATCCCTCCGTCTGCCCTCCGGGCAGCCACCTCCCTTTACACAAGGGAGGCTTGGGTACGGTGGGCCCTTGTAGGGGCGAGCACTGGTCGTCCGAAATCTGTGGCGGGAGTAAACCCCCGCCCTACGATCGGCCTTTCGGGGTTACCGTAGGGCGGGGCCTTGGTCCCGCCGTTTTGTATGTGGGTGCGGCGCAAAAAATAGGGCGTGTTGGATATCAACACGCCCTTGTGGATTGTTTCGTTGTTTATGCACCCGAAGGGCTGATTTCCATCCGGGATATTAACCACTGTAGCCGATGGAATAAGGTTGCACAAATGCGCCACAAATTTTCATGGAATAGTGAGAATTGGGATGTGTTGCCACTAATCCATATTCTGCAAACCAGGCTTCAATTTCGCCTTTGCCACACTTGATAACTTGGCTGAATTGCTGTCCACTGTACCACCAATAGAGGGTGTACTGCTTGACATAACCCGCTTTATCGTACTTAAAGTCACGCTTAATGGTTTGCCATTCAGGATGTTCAAGCAGATTGGTATTGCCATCATTGGGGTAAATATTTGCGTATGCTTGGCCTTGGGAAGTGTTGACAGCGGTATAATATTTCTTATCAGCTCTATAACCCTTACCCTCGTGATAGTCGACAAAGGAATAGTCACACTCAGAGCAAGTTCTGATTGTTGCATCCAACTCATTGGTGTAATCACCGTAATCAGCGAGATGGACTTTCTTCTCGGTTGTGGTATGCAGGCTTTTTGCTCCGTCATATTCCACATACCATCCGCAAATATTGCAAGTGCTACGCTTTCTTTCGGGCACAGTGCAAGTGCCTTCTTTGACAATTGTGATTGTGTGGTTCTTGGAGCCTTGTTTGCAAGAGTGGTCGGGCGTATTGCCGTACTCCTTATATCCACATTTTTCGCAAATGCGGACTTTGCGGTGAGAAATACGGTCGTGCCACGTACCAAAAGTCGGGTCTTGCTGCTGGTACGTATACTCCTCATACTTCCATTTGCCGAAGGTGTGTTTTCCCTTAATCTGCTCGGTCTTGGTTTTGGCACAAGTCTTGCAGGTGTAGGTCTTGATGCCCATCTCAGAGCAAACGGTGGGTGTAACGGTCACTTTGCCTTCGTCCCAGGCGTGGCCGACGGAAGCGATGGTTTCCTGCTGCGTTTCACCGCAGGTGCTGCACTTGCGGGTCTTGACGCCGTCCGTATCGCAGGTCGCCTTCTTGGTTGTAGACCAGGCACCATAGGAATGGCCTTTGGCCTCGATGGTCTCGGTTTCTGCCGTACCGCAGCTTGTGCAGGAGCGGGTCCTGGAGCCGGCCTTGGTACAAGTAGCATCAGAAATCTTCCACTCAGACATCGTATGCGTGCAGTTGGTGGGATCGATGGGCTTGGTTTCGGGGGTAGTGGGCTGCTGGCTGGGAGCAGTGGCCTCTGTGGGCGGAACAGTCGCTTCGCCGGTGGGGTCAGTCTCAAAAGGAATGCTGGGGTTCGTAGTGCCGGGCTTGTCGGCATCACAGCCTGCGAAAATGCTCAGCAGCATAATAACAGCCAGGAACAATGCAAAGAATCTGTTGATTTTCATTTCTATAATCACCTTTTGCAAAGATTTTGGCAAAGAGCCATTATGAGAAGGATGGGCGTGTTGATATTCAACACGCCCTTGTGGATTATTTTACGGCGCTGGTGGAGCGCAGGGTGACATCGTGGGCGCCGCCCTCGATAATGGAGGTGGCGGAAACCAGCGTCAGCTTGGCATCCCGCTGCAGGTCGGGAATGGTGGTGACACCGCAGTTGCACATCGTGGACTTGACCTTGTACAGAGAAGCCTCCACATTATCGTGCAAAGAGCCTGCGTAGGTAACATAGGAGTCAACGCCCTCTTCAAAGTTCAGCTTGGTAGCGCCGCCCAGGTCATAGCGCTGCCAGTTCCGGGCACGGTTGGAGCCTTCGCCCCAATACTCCTTCATATATGCGCCGTTGACCATAACCTTGTTGGTGGGGCTTTCGTCGAAGCGGGCAAAATAACGGCCCAGCATCATAAAGTCGGCGCCCATAGCCAGCGCCAGGGTCATATGGTAATCGTGGACGATGCCGCCGCCGGAGCAGATGGGCACATAGATGCCGGTCTCTTTGAAATACTCGTCACGGGCTGCAGCCACCTCAATCAGAGCCGTTGCCTGACCACGGCCGATGCCCTTGGTCTCACGGGTGATGCAGATAGAGCCGCCGCCGATGCCGACCTTGATAAAGTCTGCGCCGGCTTCAGCCAGGAAGCGGAAGCCGTCACGGTCGACTACGTTGCCGGCGCCGATCTTCACGGTGTCGCCGTAATGCTCCCGGACCCAGGCGATGGTCTTCTGCTGCCAGCAGGTGTAACCCTCGGAGGAGTCGATGCACAGCACATCCGCACCGGCTTCCAGCAGAGCGGGGATACGCTGGGCATAGTCACGGGTGTTGATGCCGGCGCCAACCAAATTGCGCTTCTTGGCATCCAGCAGCTCCAGGGGGTTGGCCTTATGGGAGGAGTAGTCCTTGCGGAATACGAAATACATCAGGTGGTCGTTGGCATCAACGATGGGCAGGGAGTTCAGCTTGTGATCCCAAATAATATCGTTGGCTTCCTTCAGGGTGGTCTCAGCAGGAGCGACGATCAGCTTCTCCCGGGGAGTCATAAAGCTGCCGACCTTTTCGCTGGGGTCCATACGGGACACACGATAGTCACGGCCGGTGACGATGCCCAGCAGCTTGCCGGTGGCGGTGCCGTCCTCGGTGATGGCAACGGTGGAGAAGCCGTTGGATGCCTTCAGCGCCAGCACGTCTGCCAGGGTATGCTCGGGGGTCAGGTTGGAAGCGGATACCACAAAGCCAGCCTTGTAGCCCTTGACCCGGGCCACCATTGCGGCCTGAGATTCAATGGACTGAGAGCCGTAGATGAAGCTGATACCGCCTTCCTTCGCCAGGGCGATGGCCAGGGTATCATTGGAGACGGACTGCATAATGGCAGAGGTCATCGGGATGTTCAGCGAGATTGCCGGCTCTTCGTGACCCTTGCGGTACTTGGTCAGCGGTGTGCGCAGGGAAACGTTTGCCGGGATGCATTCTTCAGAGGTGTAGCCGGGAATCAGCAGGTACTCGCTGAAGGTGCGGCTGGGCTCGGACATATAATGGGCCATTGTGATCTCCTCCTGATGGTAAAAAATGTAGATTTATTACCCATAAATATATCACAGCAACGCCACCCGGTCAATAGTTTTCATTTGGAAAATTGGAGCAAAATCGGCGTATCTTTATAGGGAAAATTTACAAATAGGCTATGATTTTTTGCACAGACGTGATATAATGAATTAAATTGGAATTTTATAGCCATTTTGAATTACTTTTTCGACGAGGTGTGCGTTTATGGGACTGATTACTAAGCTGTTCGGCACCCGCTCTGAGCGTGAGCTGAAGAAGATCCAGCCGATTGTGGACAAGATCCTCTCTATGGAGGGTGAATACAGTGCGCTGTCTGAAGAGGCGCTGAAGGCGAAAACTGCCGAATTTAAGGAGCGCTATGCAGCCGGCGAAACTTTGGATGAGCTGCTGCCGGAGGCTTTTGCTGCCATCCGGGAGGCTGCCTGGCGTGTGCTGGGAATGAAGCCCTATCCTGTGCAGCTCATCGGTGGCATTATTCTGCATCAGGGCCGTATTGCCGAGATGAAAACCGGTGAAGGCAAGACCCTGGTCGCCATTTTGCCCTGCTACCTGAATGCGCTGACCGGACGGGGTGTCCACGTGGTCACAGTTAACGAATATCTTGCCAAGCGTGACTCCGAATGGATGGGCAAGGTCTATCGCTATATGGGCCTGCGTGTTGGCCTGATCATCCCGGCTATGACGCCGGATGAGCGCAGAGTCAGCTATGCTGCCGACATTACCTACTGCACCAATAACGAGCTGGGCTTCGATTACCTGCGTGATAATATGGCCATCTACAAGCAGGAGCTGGTACAGCGTGGACACGCCTTCGCCATTGTGGACGAGGTGGACTCCATCCTGATCGATGAGGCCAGAACGCCGCTGATCATTTCCGGCAAGGGCGAGGAGTCCTCCAAGCTGTACGAAATGGCGGACTATTTTGTATCCACCCTGCGCAAGCAGGTTTTCGCCAAGACCGAGGACAAGGAAGTCCACGATGACTACGATTGCGACTATTTTGTGGATGAAAAGAGCCGCACCGTTTCGCTGACCGCAGAAGGCATCGCCAAGGCGGAAAAGTATTTTGGCGTGGAAAATTTGGCGGATGCGGAAAATTCCACCTTGTCCCACCATATCAATCAGGCGATGAAGGCCCGTGGTCTGATGAAGAGGGATATCGACTATGTCATCGAGGATGGCCAGATCATCATCGTTGATGAGTTTACCGGCCGTCTGATGTATGGCCGCCGCTATAACGAAGGTCTGCACCAGGCCATCGAAGCCAAGGAGCGGGTGAAGGTCGCCGGCGAAAGCAGAACCTTGGCCACCATTACCTTCCAGAATTTCTTCCGTCTGTATGACAAGCTGTCCGGTATGACCGGCACAGCGCTGACGGAGGCTGAGGAATTTGCTGCCATTTATCAGTTGGATGTGGTGGAGATTCCCACCAATAAGCCGGTGGCGCGCCACGATCACCCGGATACGGTCTATAAGACCGAGGCCGGCAAATTCCGTGCCATTGTGGAGCAGGTCAAGCGCTGCAATGCCAAGGGTCAGCCGGTGCTGGTGGGTACGATCTCCATTGAAAAGAGCGAGATCCTCAGCAAGTACCTGAAAAAAGAGGGTATCCCGCACAATGTGCTGAACGCCAAATATCACGAGCAGGAAGCAATGATCGTTGCCCAGGCAGGTCAGTTCGGCGCCGTTACCATCGCTACCAATATGGCTGGCCGTGGTACGGATATTATGCTGGGCGGCAATGCGGAATTTTTGGCAAAGAGTGAGCTGAGCAAGCAGGATATCCCCGAGGAGCTGCTGGCAGAGGCCGATTCCTATGCCGAAACCGATAACGCCGAAATTTTGGCAGTGCGCAAAGAATATGAGCGGCTGCTGAAAAAGTATAAGGATGCCATCGCTGACGAGGCACGCAGAGTCAGAGAAGCCGGCGGCCTGTTTATCATCGGTACGGAGCGCCACGAATCCCGCCGTATCGACAATCAGCTCCGTGGCCGCGCCGGCCGTCAGGGCGACCCTGGTGAAAGCCGCTTCTACCTGAGCCTGCAGGATGATTTGATGCGCCTGTTCTCCTCTGACCGGGTAATGATGATGATGGACACATTGGGCCTGGATGAGGATACGCCCATTGATGCCAAGCTGCTGTCCAATGCTGTGGAAAATGCGCAAAGAAGCATTGAAGGCCGCCATTTCCGGGCAAGAAAGAATGTTTTGGAATACGATAACGTTATGAACACCCAGCGTGAGGTCATCTATGCGCAGCGCCAAAAGGTACTGGATGGCGAAGACCTGCGGCAGAGCATCCTGACAATGCTGGAGGAGGTGGTTGCCTCCGCTGTTGCCGATGTGCTGAGCGCGTATGGCGGACAGCTTCCTGCTGAGAATCTGGATGAGCTGCTGAAAATGTTTGAGGGCATCTATTTCCCCAAGGGCAGCTTCGTCGCCCCCGAGAAGCTGGATGTCAACAGCCTGACCGAGGCGATCTACGCCAAGGCGCTGTCTGTCTATGAGCAGAAGGAAGCGCTCCTGACACCTGCCACGATGCGGGAGGTGGAGCGTGTGGTTATGCTGCGTGTGGTCGACGAGTATTGGATGGACAACATCGATGCGATGGATGACCTGAAGCAGGGCATCGGCCTGCGTGCCTACGGTCAGCACGATCCTGTGGTGGCCTATAAGGAAGAGGGCTTCCAGATGTTCCAGGCCATGGTCACCGCCATCCGTGAGGAAACGGTACGCCGGATGTTCCTGGTCGAAATCCGTCCCCAGCAGGAGGTAAAGCGTGAGAAGGTGGCCAAGGAAACCGGCACCTCTGCTTCCGACGGCACCGTCAAGCAGCAGCCCGGCCGCAATAAGGACACGAAGGTTGGCCCCAACGATCCCTGCCCCTGCGGTACTGGCAAGAAGTATAAAAAGTGCTGCCTGCAAAAGGATAAA
>JAZSCE010000005.1:0-2923 GCA_045602725.1 Faecousia sp.
CCTTCTTGGGATACACCTCCATCGTATTGGACAGCTGGGATGTATTGGGCACGCAGAAGGGGCAGCTTTGGTATGGTAGGTTCATTAGAAACATAAACGAGCCATCCACCGGAGAACTGGTAGCCATATAACCGCTGATGGTAACTTGCTTCCCATCCAGGGTCTTCAAATAGTCATATCCGGAAGCCGCTTGAAAGCTCAGCTTGGTAGCCTCACCGCTTTGCGCTTGCTTGCAACCTGTGAAGGAGAATAACAGGGTCAGTACAAGACACACCGCGAATATTGTTTTCATTCTTTTCATAGGGTTACCTCAATCTGTGATGCCGTCTTTTTTTGACATGGAGAAGGTCCAGATCACGGTAGGCAGCACACTGATGATAAATACCGCAAGCAGAATCAAAAATTCCGCAGCGTAGACCTTGCTCATATTCAAAACCACGCCCATTGACTCCACATAGTCATTCATCAGCACCATACAGCCTCTGGACACAAAGAATGCCAAAATGACCGCACAAAGACCCATAATACCGTTCTGAATGACATACAGAAGATTGATTCGTTTCATGCTGATGCCAATCAGACGCATGAGGGATATTTCTTTTGCACTGTGATACATATTCAGCAGCGTAATGATGGAAATGATCATGATATTCATTACCAAAATGACGGCGCAAAGAACAAACACGATATACTTGGTATCATCCGCATCATTGAGCACATCCCGGACAACACTCATAGGCTCAATTGCCTGCAAGGTGGTGTTGTCGCCGTCGTCAGCGGTTATGATCTTTCCGTCATATTCTTCCACCAGCTGCATAGCAAAGCCGGGGTTTTTGGTATTTACCAGTACCGCGCAAACCGTTCCGTGGGTGTGATGGTGCTCCTCTGCACTGTTTTCTTCCTGCTCCCCATGCTCGTGCATTTCCCAAAGGGTTTTTAGCTGGGTGAACACAATATTATCATAGGAGGAGTGACTTTCTTTCAGAATGCCGACGATTGTGATTCCTTTTGTATGTAGGTCAGATCCGTTGGCCGAGTGACTTGTATAAATCACATCTCCCACTTCCAGAGAATTATATTTTGCAATATTGGAACCGACAACAGCCTGCAAAGTCTCATCGGCGGCGAACATTTCTCCCGCCCTCAGATCCTTGCTCTGCAAAAATGCCGGTGTTGTGCCAACGACTCCGTAGCCGTTATAATTATCTGCCATAGCAAAGGGGATCACCTGCGTGACCCGGGAATCCTGCTGCAGGGTGGTTACGATGCTGTAAGGGACCGTGCCCACAGGCTCATCGGTAAAATACATAGAATTCATAGCCAACTGGGTACTGCTTCCGGCAGGCCCTACGATAGCAGAGTAATACCCGGCGTTATTGGTGATACCTTCGTCCACCTGGGTGGCTACATTAAATGCCAGTACTGCGATACCGGCAGAGATCACAATAGACAAAACGATCAATATGACCTGCGTCTTTTTGATGGCCATATTCTTCAGCGCAAATTTCAGCATATCAGCAGCCCTCCTTTTCAGAAGGAATGTCCTGCATACCGCCGGTCATTTCATTCATATCGATGACCTCGTCGAAGTATTTTGCCAGCCGGTCATCGTGGGTCACCGCGATCAGGGTCTTGCCCTTGGAAACCTTCACCAGCTGCCGGATCACCTGCTCGCCAATGGCGAAATTCAAATTGCCGGTTGGCTCGTCCGCCAGAATGATATCCGGTTTCTTTACCAACGCCCGCGCAATGGCAACTCTCTGCTTCTGACCGCCGGACAGGTGCTTGATCCTTGCGTTTTTCTTTTCGTAGATATCCAGAGCTTGCAGCATTTCATCCAAACCGGAAACGTCAATGCCTTCCAACCGAAGAATGCCGATGTTATCGGCAACGGTCATTTCGTTGATGAGCTTAAAATCCTGAAAAATGTATCCAATCTTCTCAATTCGGAAACGGTCCTTTACCTTTTGGGAAGCGGCAGTCATATCCTTGCCGTCAATCAGGATCGTTCCGGTCGTGGGAGAAAGCACACCTGCGATCATATTCAGCAATGTGGATTTTCCACAGCCGGAAGCACCCAAAAGCATATAGGAACGCCCGGTTGCAAATGTAATATCCCGGTAAGAGATTTGGGTTTCGTTCTGAAACTGCTTACCGAGGGATTGAATTTGTATCATAATATAGTTACTTCCTTTCAAATTTAAGATATAGGGATGGTTCTGTCTTAATTTGAAAGCTTGACTTTTAGTCGCACCAAAGAATTCTGATCGCAGTTTTTTGTATCTGCTACCGTTTCGCGTGCATACAAAATAACTGTCACAGTAGTAATAAGTGCAATGCTTGGGAGCCATAGCGGCTCCCTGTCTGCAAGAAGCGCACAGACAGCGCACTGCGTGCCGTCACATGTATGAATGTGGGGCAACAGAAAAGAAAAGGCGCAAACAAGCGCAAGAATGACGCAAATCCAGCAAACAAACATTCGCTGCATTTTTGAACATCTTACCATTGTCTGCACCTTCTTTTTATGCTAATAATGATTGCTTACTCGTGATTGCCGCAATTTCCGCCGCAGCCATGCTCCCCACAGGTATGATTTTCACCATGGTGATGGTCGTGGTGGTTGCACCGGACATCGGGATTATATTCCAGCTTGCCTTCGACAAAGGCAGCAACCGCAGCATCGGCATTGCCGGATACACCACCATACAGCTTGATGCCGGCGGCTGCCGGCGCCATCTGCGCGCCGCCGCCGATACCGCCACAGATCAGCACATCCGCATTCAGCGCGGTGAGAACACCGGCTAACGCACCATGTCCGCTGCCGTTGGTATCAACGACCTGAGAAGCAACAATTGCTCCGTTCTCCACGTCGTAGATCTTAAACTGTTCGGTGTGACCAAAGTGCTGGAAGATTTCTTCATTT
>JAZSCE010000006.1:0-7893 GCA_045602725.1 Faecousia sp.
TCTGCGCACAGAGCCTGCGCAATATCATCATCGGTATGGGCGGCCGTCTGGACGGCTTTATGATGGAAAGCAAGTTCGGCATCGCTGTGGGCTCCGAGCTGATGGCAATTTTGGCCGTTGCCCGCGTCCTGAAGGATCTTCGTGAGCGCATCGGCAAGATCGTGGTGGCATACAGCCGCAGCGGCGAGCCTGTTACCTGCGAGGATTTGGATGTTGCCGGCGCTATGACCGCCTGGATGCGTAACACCATCAACCCCACTATGTGCTACTCCGTGGAGCATCAGCCTGTGCTGATCCACGCCGGTCCTTTTGCAAACATCGCCATCGGTCAATCCTCCGTAATTGCCGACCGGCTGGCGCTGAAGCTGTTTGATTACCACGTCACCGAGTCCGGCTTCGCCGCTGATATCGGTTTTGAAAAGTTCTGGAATGTCAAGACCCGTCTTTCCGGTCTGACGCCCAATGTTTCCGTCCTGGTTGCTACCGTTCGCGCGCTGGAGATGCACGGCGGCGGTCCCAAGGTTACCCCCGGCGCACCCCTGCCCAAGGAGTACACCGAGGAAAATTTGGAGCTGCTGGAAAGAGGCACCTGCAATCTGTTCCACCACGTGGCTACCATT
This sequence comes from Faecousia sp., assembly GCA_045602725.1. Lineage (GTDB taxonomy): Bacteria > Bacillota > Clostridia > Oscillospirales > Oscillospiraceae > Faecousia. The sequence goes on from JAZSCE010000006.1 coordinate 621, forward strand.
CAGAAGTCCGGCATCAACCCCGTTGTGTGCATCAACCGCTTCTACACCGACACCGATGCGGAAGTGGCGCTGCTGAAGAAGCTGTGCGCTGAGCGTGGCATCCGCTGCGCCGAGTCCAACCATTGGCGTTACGGCGGCGAAGGCGCTGCCGGGCTGGCCCGAGTAGTTGTGGAAGCCTGCGAAGATCCCGTGGAGGTCAAGTTCCTCTATGATTTGGAAATGCCGCTGCGCCAGCGTGTTGAGCTGATCGCAAAAGAAGTTTACGGCGCTGACGGTGTGGATTGGGCGCCCTTGGCTGTGGAGAAGGCACAGCGTTTTGAGTCTGATCCCAAGTATGCTGACTACTGCACGATGATGGTCAAAACCCATCTGTCCTTGTCCGATGACCCCGCCAAGAAGGGCGTGCCCACCGGCTGGAGATTGGCTGTCCGTGATATTTTGGAGTACGGCGGCGCAAAGTTCCTGTGCCCCATGGCCGGCACCATCTCTATGATGCCCGGCACCGCAGCCGACCCGGCTTACCGCCGCGTGGATGTGGACACCGTGACCGGCAAGGTCAGCGGCCTGTTCTGATTTTACGCAAATATAAGCAGAGGCGGCAAACCCGCCTCTGCTTTTGGAACTTATATTGCAAGGCGAAAATACCTGTCATTGCGAGGCTCGAAGAGCCGTGGCAATCTCCTGCTTTCGCACATCAAAATGTTGTACAGTATCAGAAATCATACCGGGAAATTCCCACGTCGCATCCAAAGATGCGCCTCGGAATGACAAGCATGTTTCTGCATTTTTTCTAAAGGAGTTCACCCTATGGATATGACAACAAAATCCTGCCGTGAATTTGTGGATACTTTGGCATCCAGCGCCCCGGCACCCGGTGGCGGCGGCGCCGCTGCGTTGGTAGGTGCGATCGGTGCTGCGCTGGGCAATATGGTGGCCTCCCTGACCGTGGGCAAAAAAAGCTACGCAGCCGTGGAAGCGGAAATTGCCGCATTAAAGGCAAAATGCGACACTTTGCAGCAGGAATTGCTGGCGCAGGTGGAAGCGGACGAGCAGGGCTTCCTGCCCCTTGCCAAGGCCTATGCCATCCCCAAGGACGATCCCACCCGTGAAAGCGAGCTGGAAAAGGCATTGCTGCTAGCCTGCCAAACACCGCTGCGCATTATGGAATTGTGTTGCGAAGCCATCGATTGTATGGCAGTTTTCGCTGAAAAAGGCAGCCGCCTGGCGGTTTCTGATGCCGGCTGCGGCGCTGCTGTGTGCAAAGCCGCTCTGCAGGCAGCTTCCCTGAATGTGTTTGTCAACACAAAAATGATGAAATCCCGCACCGTTGCCCACGAGCTGAATGCCAAAGCAAACGCAATGCTGGAAAAATACTGCCCCGTGGCTGACGAGATTTTCCGCACAGTTAAGATAGGCTTTAACATCTAACGCGCCTGTCATTGCGAGGCTCGAAGATCCGTGGCAAGCTCCTGCTTCCGTACATTGAAATGTTGTGCAGTATCAGAGATCGTACCGGGAGATTCCCACGTCGGGACTTTGTCCCTCCTCGGAATGACACGGAAAGGGCAACTCTCCCACAACACTTTTGGAGGAAACCACTATGGCTCAGAAATTACTGGGAAAAGAAGTGAATGAAGCCATTATTGCCGGTCTGCAGGCCCAGGTGCGTGCCCTGCAGGATAAGGGCATTGTCCCCACATTGGGCATCCTCCGTGTGGGCGAAAACGCAAGCGACCTTTCTTATGAGCGGGGCGCTGAAGCCAAGGCTTCCCAAGTGGGTGTGGCAATTGTAAAGCACACCCTGCCGGAGGATGCAACAAAAGAGCAGGTCCTGGCAGCCATCGATGCAATGAATGAAAACAAAAACATCCACGGTGTCCTGATGCTGCGCCCATTGCCTGCCCACCTGCAAGACCATCAAAATGAAATTTGCAACCGCCTTGACCCCAAAAAAGATGTGGATTGTATGACCCATCTTTCTAATGCCGGTGTATTCGAGAGCCGCGGAGATTTGGGATATACCCCCTGCACCGCAGCGGCTTGTATGGAAATTTTGGACCATTACGGAATTGATTGTGCCGGCAAAAATGCGGTGGTTATCGGCCGCAGCGCCGTGGTGGGCAAACCCGTTGCGATGCTGCTGATGGCACGCAATGCCACCGTAACTGTATGCCACACAAAGACAAAAAATACTGCCGAAATCTGCCGCAATGCGGATATTATTATCTCCGCCGCCGGCAAGCTGGGCAGCCTGACCAAGGACTTCGTTTCTCCCAATCAGGTGGTCATTGATGTATCAATGAATTGGAATCCTGAAAAAATCACCGCCAAAGGCAAGGGCGGTATGTCCGGCGATGCCGTTTTTGACGAAATCGAGCCCATCGTTGCCGCCATCACTCCCGTACCCGGCGGTGTAGGCGCGGTCACAACAACGGTGCTGATGAAGCACGTAGTGGAGGCCGCCGAGAAAATCTGACCCCGGAGGTAAATTATGAGAAAGATAAAAAATCTCTCCGAAGCCAGTTTCCTGAAATTATTTTTCGCTTTTATTACCGCCGCATTCCTGATTGCGGCGGTGTGTATGCCCGACAGGGCAAATATGCTCAGCGGATGGCTGAAAATCACAGTAAGCACCGCAAAAATCTCCACCAATTACTTCGCCATCGGCGGCTATGCCGCCTCGTTTTTCAACGCGGGTCTGGTGGCGCTGTTTTGCCTGCTGCTGTTCATCGTGTTCCGGAGCAAGCCCAACAACACCTCCACCCTGGCATTTTTGCTGACCGTCGGCTTCGGCACCTGGGGCATCAATCTGCTTAACATTCTGCCCACCATCCTGGGTGTGCTGCTGTATGCCCTGGTAAAAAAGGAAAAGCCGGGCAATTTATGCAATGCGATGCTGTATTCCACCGGCATTGCGCCGCTGTTTTCCGAGCTGCTTTTCCGCTACCCCAGCACCGAATACATCGGCTTCAACTGGCTGGGCTTGGCGCTGGCTCTCGTTGTGGGTATCGCCGTAGGCTTTTTCCTGCCGGCAGGTCTTGCCCATTCGCCCAAGGTCCACAAGGGCTTCGATCTGTACTCCGCCGCCGTACCTGTGGGTATGATGGCATTCCTGCTCAACGCAACGCTGTTCAAGACGATGGGTCTTGATGTGGATGCGCTGAGCACCAGCGGCGATTTGGCGGTAACCAGCCAATTGACCGCCAATATCTTCTGCGGCAGCGTGTTCGGGCTTTGCATCGTGCTCGCCCTGCTTTTGGGTTGCACACCCAAGGATTATTGGAAGCTGCTGCGCAATCAGGAAGAGAAAGTCAGCTTCTCCACCACCTACGGCAACGCAGCGTTCCTGATGAATGTGGGTGTGTTCGGGCTGTTCATTCTGGCCACCTTCAATCTGATCGGCGCCCCCTTTACCGGCATTACCTTCGGCGTAATGTTCTGTATGCTGGCCTGCTGCAACTCCGGCTCTCATCCTCTGAATGTCCTGCCGCTGGTGCTGGGTTATGTGGTGTCCTCCACCGTCTGCGGCTGGCTGTCTCCGATGCTGGGCGGCACATTCGCCTGCGCCATCAATTCCCAGGCGGTCTGCGTGGGTATGAGCTACGCCAACGGTCTGAGCCCCATTGTGGATAAGTACGGCTGGCGCTGGGGCTTTGCCGCATCCATTATCCACTATCTGCTGGTGACCTCGATGCCCAAGCTCCACGGCGGCTTCTGCCTGTATAACGGCGGTCTGACGGCAGCCATCACCTGCCTGATCTTCGTTCCTATCCTGGAGCACCATTTCCGCACCAAAGCGCAGCGGAAAATCAAGAAATAACAGACGCTGTCATTCCGAGGGCCGCCAGGCCCGTGGGAATCTCCCGGTAAAATCTCCAAATGTTCTATTGTAGTTTACCAGGGGGTTGCCGCGTCGCTGCGCACCTGGCAATGACTTTCTAACCTAATGACGTTTTCTGCACAAGGGATGCTTTATAATGTAAGGGCGTGGCCATCGGCCACGCCCTTACTTATCTTAATAGAGACCAAACACCAGCAAAACATCCGCATACTTTTTCAGCCATTGCTGGCAGTTTTCCGACCTGCTCAGGATATAGTACTCATTCGCCTCGTGATAGCCTTCTTTGTTAACACGCTCTATGGTTACATAGAACTTGCTGAACTCCTTACCCACAACCTGAAAATTTGCGATATTTCCCACGCTGCCATCCTGCCAAATGGCCATCAGCAGCTCGGTCTGCATTGTGTGTGCAGATAGGGGTTGGGTAAGTTCGCCTTTCTTGATTTCGTTGTACTGGCTTACCATATCTTTTATGGTATGGCTGTTAAAGTACACGCTCTTCACAGAGGTGTACCAATCTGCCCACTGGGTTTCCCCCAGCAGATTTACCGGCTTGTTGTAAAGATTTTGCACCTTCATCCAGGTCCGGCTGTCGGTGTAGACCTTGTACACCCGGGTAATCTCATAGCCGCTTTCCATCGTATAGCGGATAGTGATGGTTCTGTAATTGCCGGTATACTGCCCCCGTTCCTCCAGCGCCTTCTTGTGAATTTGAATAATTTCCTCGATATCCTCTGTGTTATCGGTATCGATGTCCGGTTTGGAATATTCATACAGCATCCCCTGGGTAACCTCTGCCCGCTTGACATTGTCCGCCTTCGGCACATAGCGGGTGATGCCTATGGGGTCCCAGGCAGTAATGCCAACGGTCAGCGCCAGCGCCAGGCACAGACCCACCAAGCGGGCAACAGTCTTGCCCTTAAATACCCGCACCGTCCGCTGCAGCAGCATTTGTCCTGCAAACCAGCCGATCACCAGGCCGATAATCAGGAATACCAAATAGCCGTTGTCGCTGTTGATGATCTGGCCGAACATCGCCACAACCGCACCTGTGCACAGTGCAAACACCACCGCAAATACCGGCTTGAGCCGCTCGATGGCGATAAATTCGCCGGCACATTCCAGCTTCCGCCGGCGGTACAGCACCAGCGCCGCAGCCATAAGTGCCACGCCGATGCCGGCGCAAATGCCCAAATAGCCCCAACCCTCGCCGGGACCCATATACACCCAGCCCCGTTCGGAGGTGACAAGGTTTATTTCGACTCTCCAGTCAAATTGCAGCAGCTCCGTAAAGCCGGTCATTTTCACCACCGGGCAAAACAGTGCGAAAACATCCTCGCTGATTCGCACGCCGTACAGCACCGGCTGATAGATTACGGTCACAAACCAATAGACGATCAGGGAAAAGAAATTGACGATGGCATATACCGCCACCTGCGCAAACCGGTTGCCGGTACACATTACGCAAAATACCGCTGCGCCGAAGAAGAACAGATACTCCATCAGCATCACAGCCACCCAAGCCAGCGCCACCCAGCCGAACTGCCCCAGCTGCGGCAGGAAGAAAATAGCCGCAATCAGGTGGGGCACAATGCTGTACAGCAGGCCCGACACAATATGGGTGCCAAACCAGGTTGCCCTGCGCATCGGCAGCGCGTGCAGCGCATTGCACAGCCGGCTGTTGAAAAGATCGCCAAACAGCATTTGCGCCACCAGCACCGCATAGATCATATTGATCACCGCAAAAGGACCCATCGTAGAAGCCAGCTCATAGGCTGCCCGGGTGCCGGTTTCGATGGAAAGGTTGGGCAGCATCACCAGCAGACCGCCGATGAGATAAATCGCCCACAGCGGCGTAAACCGGAAGATATCCTTGCGTAGCAAGGTCTTATTAAAGGATAATGCTCTTAACTTCATAGTTCACACCTCCCAGCTCGTAGATAAAAATCTCCTCCAGAGAAAGCGGCAAAACATCGAAATAGGGGCAATCGGTCTGCGCCATTCTTGCTTCGAGCTCCTGGGCGCTTCCCCGGACGATCAGCGTCCGCAGCCGGCCGGATTGGCTCTCGTGCAGAATATCCAGATCGTAAGGCGCCTGGCCCACCAACTGCAGCTTATGAATTGCGCCCTGCATATCCGCAAGGGAGCGCTCCAGCAGCATTTTTCCGTGATCCATAATGCCCACGTGGTCGCAGATATCCTCCAGCTCCCGGAGGTTGTGAGAGGAGATCAGCACCGTAGTTTGGCGCTGTGCCACATCAGCAAGGATCAAATTCCAAACCTGCCGGCGCATCACCGGGTCAAGACCATCCACCGGCTCATCCAACACCAGCACGTCCGGCCGGGCGCAGAGGGTAAGGTGAAATGCCGCCTGCTTCTGCATGCCCTTGGAAAACCGCCGGATGGGGCTCTTCCGGGGCAGCTTGAATACATCATACAGCCGCTCAAACAGCTCGTTGTCGAAATTCGGGTAAATGCCGGCATAGTATTTGCGCATTTCCTCCAGCGTTGCGGAAGGGAAATAGAAAATCTCGTCCGGCACAAGGCCGATGCGGGCCTTAATTTCCGGATTTTCATAGATGGGCTGCCCTTCCATAGCAATTTCACCGCTGTCCGGGCGATAAATGCCGGTCAGCACCCGGATGGCTGTGGATTTGCCTGCTCCGTTGGGGCCGACCAAGCCGTAGATCGAGCCCTTGGGCACGGTCATACTTAAATCATTCAGGGCCTTGAATGTGCCGAAGGTCTTGGTGACATTTTTCATCTCAAGCATTTTCTTCTCCTCCTTTCTGAAGCCGCTGTATCAGCGTCTCCCGATCCACACCGGCGGCCATCAGCCGGGCGGTGAGCTTGTCAAATTCCTTCAAAAGTGCTTCATTTCCCCCCGCTTGCGGCACGCTGCGCACGAAGCAGCCCTTACCTGCCGCGGATTCCACCCAGCCCTGAGCCTCCAGCTCCCGATAGGCACGCTGGATGGTATTGGGATTAATGGTGAGCTGGGTGGCCAGCTCCCGGACAGAGGGCAATTTGTCGCCAGGCCGCAAGATTCCGGCGCAGATCTGCTCCCGGAAACCATCGCGGATCTGGGCATAAATGGGCCGTGCGTCACGATAGTCCAAAAGAATCATATGCATCCCTCCTGTAATTTTAACTGTACTAGTACAGTTACTATACTGTATTAGTACAGTTTTGTCAAGAAGGAAATTATGAGAACGCAAAAAGGCCCCCTTGTGTAAAGGGGGCTGGCAAAAATCTTTGATTTTTGGCTGGGGGATTGTCTACGCAAGCAATCCCTCCGAGTCGCCTTACGGCGACCCACCTCCCTTTACACAAGGGAGGCCTAATAATGCAAAATCTCCCGGACATCCGTCCGGGAGATTGGTGTTAACTTTTCTGTCTGCTCAATTACAGCAGAGTGGAGAAGTGCTTGAT
>JAZSCE010000007.1:0-3883 GCA_045602725.1 Faecousia sp.
TTATTTGACCGGCATTATTTGACCAGCAGCTCTGCGATCTGGATGGCATTGGTGGCTGCGCCCTTACGGACCTGGTCGCTGCAGCACCACAGCTGGATGCCGTTGGGGTTGGTCAGGTCCTTGCGGATACGGCCCACGTACACGATATCCTGGCCGCTGGTCTCCAGGGGCATGGGATACTGCTTGGCACCCAGGTCATCCACCAGGCGGCAGCCGGGAGCCTTGGCAATCACTTCTCTTGCCTGCTCCACACTGACGGGAACATCAAAATGGCAGCAGACAGAAATAGAATGGCTGCGGACAACAGGCACACGGACGCAGGTGCAGGTAACATTCAGCTCCGGCAGGTGCATAATCTTTCTGCCCTCATTGTGCAGCTTCATTTCCTCGCTGGTGTAGCCATTGTCCTGCCCGCCGCCGATCTGCGGGATCAGGTTGTAAGCGATCTGATGGGAGAACACCTTGGGCTCATAGGTCTTGCCGGCACGCAGAGCCTCCACCTCCTCCATCAGCTCCACCGGGCCGCCGGCGCCTGCGCCGGAAACTGCCTGATAGGTGGAAGCCACCATACTACGGATGGGAGAAATGCTGTTAAGCGCATTGACCGCGGTAACCGTGATGATGGTAGAGCAGTTGGGGTTGGAAATGATGCCGCTGTGCCACTTTACATCCTCAGGATTGACTTCCGGCACCACCAGGGGCACCTTGGGATCCATACGGAATGCGGAAGAATTATCCACAAACACAGCGCCGGCAGCAATAATAGCTGGGGCAAACTGCTTTGCGATGTCATTTTCAGCAGCGCCCAAAACGATGTCCACACCGGCAAAGGCCTCGTTGCAGGCCTCCTGGATCACAACATCCTCACCGTTGAACTTCAGTGTCTTGCCTGCGCTGCGGGCGCTGGCCAGGGGAATCAGCTTGCCTACGGGGAACTTGCGCTCCTGCAGAATTTTGATCATTTCCTGTCCTACAGCGCCGGTAGCGCCCAGGACAGCAACAGTATAAGTCTTCATAGTTTTTACCTCCGGGGAATGGGATTACTTTGCAAAGCTGTTGTACAGCACGCGGATAGCCTCGGCAAAATCGTCATTGCTGACGCCAAGAATAATGTTCAGTTCGTCGGGGCCTTGGTTGATCATACGGATATTGATGCCGGCTTCGCCCAGGGCAGCAAACAGCTTGCCGGAAATGCCGGGGCGACCTGCCATATGGCGGCCAACGGCAGCTACCACAGCGATCTGATCGTGGACATCCACAGTATCGGGGTTGACCTCCGCCTGGATCTCCTGCAGAACATCGTAAAGATGGGGCGCCAGCGCATCGGTCTCCATCACAACGGAAACATTGTCGATGCCATTGGGCACATAGTCGATGGAAATATTGTGGCGCTCCAGCACCGTCAGGATCTTGCGCAGCGTACCGACCTCATTGCTCAGGCCACGCTTGGAAATGGAGATGATGGAGAAATTCTTCTTGCCGGTGATGCCGGTGATAAACCGGTCAGGGTTAACGGGGGTATCGAAGCCTTCCTTGATCATCGTGCCGGCGTCGCCGGGGGCATTGGTATTGCGGATATTCAGGGGGATGCTCTTCTCACGGACAGGGAAGATGGTGCCCTCGTGCAGCACCTGCGCACCGGAATAGCTCAACTCACGCAGCTCGTCGTATGTAACCTCAGGAATGGTCTCAGGATTTTCCACGATGCGGGGATCCGCCATCAAAATGCCGGAAACATCGGTCCAGTTTTCATAGATGTCCGCATCCAGGGCTGCCGCTGCCAGCGCACCGGTAATATCGCTGCCGCCACGGGTGAAGGTCTTGATATTGCCGTCAGGCATCTTGCCGTAGAAGCCGGGGATAACAACGCTTTCGCTGCCCACCAGTTCCTTCAATGCGGCATAGGACTTTTCCTTATCCACGGTGCCATCCATTTTGAAGAACACCCAATCGGCAGCATCTACGAACTGAAAGCCCAGGTAGGCCGCCATCAGTTTGGCAGAGAAATACTCGCCACGGCTTGCCAGCTCATCCTGAGAGATGGCCTTCTTATCCAGCCGGTGCTTCAGAGCATCCAGCTCCTCATCAATCTCAACCGTAATGCCCAGATCCGCACGGATTTCCTGATAGCGGCTCTTGATCATATCAAAGACCCGGTTGCAATCCACACCATACTGAGAGTGGGCGTGGCACAGATACAGCAGGTCGGTGATCTTGTGGTCATCACTGAAGCGCTTGCCGGCAGCGGAAACCACTACAATACGGCGAGCGGGGTCATCCAAAATAATATCCCGAATTTTACGGTACTGGCCGGCATCTGCCATAGAAGAGCCGCCAAATTTAACTACCTTTAACATACCGTTTTCCTCTTTTCTTTACAGTGCCGTCACGGGCAGCGCCGCAATGAAGGCGTCAGGGTTTGCTTTCAGCCACTGGTGCATTTTCTGCACGCTGACAGGCTTGGTAATGATTGCCTTACCCCAGGTTTCTTCCGTATTTTCCTCCAGCCAGGCATCCACCTTGCCGCGGACATAGTAGCTGTACTTTTCCTCATTGCAGACGGAAACTTTCTTGCCGTATGCGCTGTAGAAGCCTCTGCCGCTGAGGAAATCCGCGCAGTCCTGCACCACATTATATGCAGTGGGATAGCGTCCTGCGCCCTGACCGAAGAAGCTCTGGCGGCCGGAAATATCGCCCTCCAGGGTGATCAGGTTATAGTTCATAGGCACGGCGGCCTCGGGAGCCGTCAAAGGGATCAGCGTGGGCTGTACATAAGCCGCATACACGCCGTCGACATACTTGCCGGTGGAGATCAGCTTGCACAGCAGGCCGTGCTTTTTGAAGGTTTCCATATCCCGCTTGGTGATATTGCGAATACCGGCAGCCGGAATTCCGGTGATATCCAGGCTCACACCAAAAGCGATATTGGCAGACACAATCAGCTTATGCCAGGTGTCGATGCCGTCAATATCGGTGGAGGGATCAGCCTCCGCATAGCCCAGCGCCTGGGCACGGCCCAGCGCCTCCTCATAGCTCAGATCCATCCGGGCCATCGCATCGAGAATGTAGTTGCAGGTGCCGTTCATAATGCCGCCCACATAGTGGACTGCTTCCACACGGCGCACCCGCTCCAGCTCGCTGAGCCAACCGATGCCGCCGCCGACGGATGCGGTGCAGCGTAAGAACACGCCCTTTTCCTGGGCCAGGGGCAGCAGCTCGTCATAATATGTAGCCATCATTGCCTTGTTGGCGGTGGCAACATTTTTACCTGCTTCGATGGCTGCCTTGACATACTCAAAAGCCGGATGCAAGCCACCAATGGCTTCGACAACGGTGTCGATGCTTTCATCATTCAAAATATCGTTAAAGTCGTGGGTAACCTCCGCATCCGGCAGCTGCAGCTCACGGCGGCAAAGCACCCGCACCACCTGCATATCTGCTCTGGCAGAGGTCAGCTCATACACGCCTTTGCCTACGGTGCCAAAACCAAGAAGTCCAATTCTCATAGAAATTTCCTCCTGTGTTGATAATCCAAAAGGACAACACTTTCCTTTTTAACCCATACAGTATATCATACAGCCCTGAAAATTCGCAAGTATTTTCGTAAAAAAACATATCTTTTATGCAGAAAGTGGAGAATTCTCCCCTGCCCAGCCAGTAAACTTATGCAATATCGTTCCCACAGGCATATATGTAGGGGCGACCCTTGCGGTCGTCCGCAAAAAAACGGCAAGGAGAAATACTCCTTGCCGTTTTGCTTGTTGTTACTTCTTAACCGTCAGCTTGACTTTGGCGGTGTAGACGGTATTGCCGCCATTATCCTTGACACGGCAGCGGTAATAGTTGCCGTTGTGGGTGGTTTTGCTGGTGAAGGTAAAGGTTG
>JAZSCE010000008.1:0-16326 GCA_045602725.1 Faecousia sp.
GGTATCAATGTTGTCAGTGAGGGGGCGCCTTCCCTGTTTTTCAAAGTTCTTCTGATTTCTTTAGAGATAACAATTCTTCCCAAATCGTCCACTCTTCTGACAATGCCAGTTGCCTTCATATATCTTTCTCCTTTTACAATACTTTACGGCGTTACCGCCCGACCTTGTCATTGCGAGGAGCGTAGCGACGTGGCAATCTCAAGTAGGCAGTTGGTTTTGGAGATTGCCACACCAGTGTGCGCACTGGTTCGCAATGACAGTGGAGGTCGCCAGCCCCTACAATAATTTTACAAATTACGCTGTTAGTATCTGTAAAAGGCAGGAGATTATACCGACCAAAAGAAAAACTCCTCTGCGTTAACACAGAGGAGTTTTATATGTAATTTCTTACTTGGCTTCTTTTCCGCACATTTCACATCTTCCCAATTTAACGATATCTCCACAATATGGGCAGCGCTTTACTGCATTTGCAGATGAATCGGCTTTCACCTTTGCGAAAATATCTTTCGGAGGAGACAATGTGGTATTTGTGCTTTTATGGCTACTCCCTTTATCCTTAATTGGCAACGCAATTACCATCAGCATACCAACAAGGCCAAAAATAAAAGTATACCAGAAGTATGTACTGCCAATATGCCCCTTCATTTCAGCAATCTCTTCAAATTTCTTTGCGATAAAGTAGTCAATAATCAAACCAATAACAACACCTAAGAGATAGAAAAACCACATACTATTTTCTCCTTATGTTTTGAATGGCATAAATATATCACAATTCATTACATTTTTCGTTTGCTGGTTACTTCCACTTAATGTATTGACTTTGCTGTTGCCTACAATTATAATAAATGTTATAGATTTTTGGCTTATATTGTCTATATTACACGCTCAAATGTTATTGTGCAAAAGCCCGTTGTGAGCTTATATGTGTTGCCTTCAAGTAGCACACGGCTATTAGTTTGTGAATGGACGGAGATATTATATGAATCTATATTCTTTGGGATTTGTTATTATGGTCGCAGTTAGTCTTGGGGTATATTACCTTCTAGGCAAGACTGCCAAAAACAAGCAATGGATCGTTTTGCTGATCACAAGTTTGGTATGGTATGCCTCTTACGGTTTTAGCAAACTATTTTATTTACTGGCAACTTCAATTACCGTTTTCGTTGCAGCCACACTCCTGGAAACCATTGCACGCACCGGGAAAGAAAAAGCTGCAGCTTTGGATGCCTCTGCAAAAAAGCAGCTGAAGAAGGTAATGAAACGCCGACAAAGATGGGTGTTGTTTTTCGCTTTGCTCATAACATTCAGCCTTTTGGGGTATGTAAAATACTTCAATGTGCTGTTGCAATCCATTAGCGATATCACAAACGGCGATTTCCATCCCGTCAGCATTCTTTTCCCGTTGGGCATTTCCTTCTTTACATTTCAGTCGGTTGCCTATCTTCTGGACGTATACAACAAAAACATTTCTGCTGAGAAAAACTATTTTAAATTCTTGCTCTTTGTATCCTGGTTTCCTCAGCTTCTTCAAGGACCTATCAACCGTTTCGAAACACTCTCAAAGGATCTGTTTTCGCAGCATCGGTTTGACTATAACGCATTTCGCAAAGCCGGTATTCTTTTGCTACTGGGTCTGGTCAAAAAATATGCTCTGGCCGACATGCTGGTTGACTGTGTTAACTTAATGCTGCAAAACATTGACGGCGCCACCCCTGGATTTGTCCACTTAGTTTCTATGTTTACATATACCATTTGGCAATATGCCGACTTCTCCGGGGGAATTGATATGGTTTTAGGCATTTCCGGTTTGTTCGGAATCGGAATGATGCCCAATTTCAGACAGCCATTTTCCGCCACATCCTTAGCTGACTTTTGGCGCAGATGGCATATTTCCTTAGGTGCGTGGATGAGAGATTATGTTTTTTATCCACTTGCAGTTACTAAGCCGATTAGAAAGATAAGCAAGTTTACAGCCAGCCGTATCAGCGAGCATCTCGGTAAAGTGCTGCCGGCCATAATCGGAAATATCGTCGTATTTTTATTGGTCGGTTTATGGCATGGCGCTACGCTGAACTTTATTCTTTGGGGATTGTACAACGGTCTCATTATCGCTTTTAGCGAAGCGATTACTCCTGCCTATCAAAAAGCGAAAACCAGGTTGCATATACGCATTGACGGCAAATTTGCTTATATAAGAAGCATTCTTTTCACATTCTTCCTGGTGCTTATAGGCAATGGGATCGAATGCCGTGAAAATGTAGATTTAAGTCTTCATGGCATTCTCGGGATTTTTACTGATTTTAATCTTGGCGGTTCTATTTCCATACTAAAAGAATTCTTTTCCGCAAGCTTTACGCTTACTTCGGCTGCCATTGCCCTCGTTGCTTTCATCGTTGTGCTTTGGGTAGATATCGTTCGAGAAAAAGGAATTAACTTTGAGCAGTGCATAATTGATCAAAAAACCGTTCTTAAGTGGAGCTTCTATATTTTCTTGATTATGCTTGTGCTTTTCTCTTTTACGCGTGTAGTTTCTGGAGGTGGCTTTGCATATGCAAACTACTAATAAACCTTGTAGGATTGGCCTGCGTATTGTCGCATTTTTTGCTGTGCTCGTTATAATAAATATATGCTTATCTTTTCTGCTGTGTCCTTTAGAAAATGCCAGTAGCAAGGTATGGTATGCATACAACAGCGAGCAAAATGATATTGATACGCTTTTTGTCGGCTCCTCTTTGATTGCTTGCAGCGTAAATCCTTATGAGTACGATGCAATTGCCAATACCCGCTCTTTTAATTTCGGAACACCTTGTCAGCACGTCAATCAATCCATAGAAGCAATTGAAACCGTTATTAGTGATTGTGAGTTAAAGACAATTGTTTTGGCCGTTGATTACGGCGAATTAACGCAGCCGGTAAACATCAATGCAAAGGCCGCCTTCCAGCAAGCAAAGGTCTCCAATTTGAACCCAATAGAAAAAGCAGGCTACTTTTGCAAACAGGCTTTTGCAAGGGATTCCATTATGAATCCGGAATCAATTAATTACTTTATTCCGTGGATTTACAACAATGTAAGCATTTCCCCCAGCTTGATTTTATCAAATGTCCAGGCAAAAATAAATGGAAAAACCGATATTCTGGGTGATGACTACGTTGGCCGCGGTTATTCAACAAACGACAAGAATCTCCCGGAAAACGGCGAAATCTTACAGCAAAATCATTGGGATGAATATGGAGCGTTTAATACCGACACGATTTCGATTATCATTGATCTAATACAGCTTTGCAACAGCAGAGATATTCGCCTTATTCTGGTTGTACCGCCTCACCCTCGTTTCGATATCGTTGACTATCTCCCAGCTTATTATAGTTACTATGCAGAGCTCTCACAAATATTGGGTGAGTATGAAGTCGAATTCTATGATTTCAATTTTGCAATTCCCGAGTATTTTACATTTGATCCGCAATATTTCTCGGATTTCGAGCATCTCAATACATTGGGCGCAACAGAGTTTTCGCGTATGTTGGCAAAATTCTTGCAGCAATCAAAGGAAAACGATATGTCATCCTGTTTTTATGAGTACGATGAATACGTTAGCGTTGTGTTGAAGCAGCAAGGCTAGTATCGATTTGCAAAACAACGGAGGTATATTATGAAATACACGGTTTTAGATTATTTGGAGAACACCGCTTCCCTCCATCCAAACAAGGTATCCTTCTCAGATACAGACGGCAGTATCACTTTTTCTTCCCTCGTACGCCGTTCTCGTTCTGCAGCCACACAGCTGTTGAAATATGCAAAACCTACCGACGTTATTGGCGTATATTTGGACAAATCCGTTGCGTGTATATGTACCTTCTTTGGGGCAGTATATGCTGGCTGTGCCTATTCTCAATTAAATTTGCGCCATCCTCCTTTGCGCCTCAAGTCAATTTTGGATGTGCTGAATTCACCGGTTGTTGTAACGGACTCAGCCCATATGGAACAGCTTGTCTCCATTGGTTATGAAGGAAAGCTCCTTCTTGTTGAAGATTTGTTTTCCTGCGAGGCGGATGAGCATTTGCTTGCAGATGTACGCAAAAATATCCTGGACATTGATCCTCTGTATATCAACTTTACTTCCGGCTCTACCGGCACGCCAAAGGGTGTTGTTGTAAATCATCGGAGTGTTATTGATTTCATATCGTGTTTTGTCGAGATTTTCTCCATCGATTCGACGGATATTATTGCCAATCAGGCTCCGTTTGATTTTGATGTTTCCGTTAAAGATATTTATAGCGGAATCTTCACCGGCGCACAGGTGGCGATCATACCTACGCAGTATTTTATGCAACCGACCGTGCTGATAGATTATATTTGTGATCAAAAGGCAACCGTTTTAATTTGGGCTGTTAGCGCGCTTTGCTTCCTGACGACAATGAAAGCCTTAGCTTATCGCTGTCCCAGTACATTAAAGACGATTATGTTTTCCGGTGAAGTTATGCCTATTAAGCACTTAAAAAAATTACAGGCATATCTTCCTGACGTAACCTACGTTAATCTTTATGGTCCTACAGAGATCACCTGCAACTGTACTTACTATATTGTAGACAGGCAGTTCGAGCTGGATGAGGTTTTGCCGATTGGACACCCCTTCCCTAACGAAAGAATTCTTGTTTTGGACGAAAATAATCAAAGCATCACCGAGCCGAATACAGTCGGCGAATTGTGCGTTAGCGGCACCGCCGTTGCGATGGGTTATTTCAGCAGTTGCGAGCGCACCGCAGCCTCTTTTTGTCAAAACCCTCTGAACCCGCACTGGTTGGAAACAATATATCGTACAGGTGATTTGGTAAAATTCAACGAACGAAATGAACTTGTATATGTTTCGAGAAAAGATTTTCAAATTAAACATATGGGTCACCGTATCGAGCTGGGCGAAATAGATGCCGTGCTGTCCGCCGTTCAAGGAATTGAACGTGTATGTTGCTGCTATCATCATCAAAAAAGCAAGATAGTTGCATTTATTTGCGGAAATATCGAAAAAAACAGCATCCTGGATTCTGTTCGGGATATTCTACCGGCTTATATGATCCCAAATGTTTTTATTCACGTTGATACTATGCCTATGAATAAAAACGGAAAGATTGATCGTGCAGCACTTATGGAGTTGTTCGAAAACAAAGGAAAGGAGAAATAATATGGACAAGCAAGACCTTCAAACTCTCGCCTCCACATTCGGTACTCCTATTTTTGTTTTTGATGAAACACAGCTTGAAAACCGGGTGAATGCGATCAAACAAATCGTCGGCAATAATATACACTTGTGCTATTCAATTAAAGCCAATCCTTTTCTGATCCCGGTTATGCAGACAGCCATTGAAACGCTGGAAGTGTGTAGCCCTGGCGAATTGGAAATTTGTGCAACACTTGGTGTTAATCCGGATACAATTCTTTTCTCTGGTGTTAATAAAACCAAGAACGATATTGAAAGAGCTATCACTTTGGGCGTTCGTAATTTTACTGCGGAATCATTGCTTCATGTTACATTGCTTAACGAAATTGCGCAAAAGTACAATTGTGTATTGCCCGTCATTCTGCGGATCACTGCAGGCTCGCAGTTTGGAATGGACGAAAAAGACTTGCTGAATACGATCGCTCGCCGTGATAGTCTTAAGGGTTTGCGCATAGAGGGACTTCATTATTTCCCCGGAACACAGCAAAAGAAACCCTCCCTGCAATGCAAGGATGTCGAGTTCCTTTGTGCACTTATTGATACGCTTAGCGACGAATATAATTTCACTGTTAAACGTATTGAATACGGTCCTGGGCTTTATTTCCCTTATTTTACTGCAGACAACTGCGAGGATACGCTCGCCCCATTGCGCAATATCGTGGATTCCTTGCAAATTTTAGCACAGCGGGCCGAGTTAACGATTGAAATGGGCCGTTTCTTCGCAAGCGAATGTGGAACATACCTTACAACTGTTGTGGATACCAAACAGAATTGCGAAACAAACTACGCTATTCTTGACGGCGGTATTCACCACGTTAATTACTATGGCGGAAATATGGGTATGCGTATACCGCATATTACACATTTACACAAAAACTGTGTTGCCGGCAACGAAACGCGCAATTGGACATTATGCGGAAGCCTTTGCACCACTGCTGACGTGCTTGTAAGAAGTGCACCCTTCTGCGAACTTGAAATTGGAGATGTCCTTGCATTTCATAACATTGGCGCCTATTCTGTTACCGAAGGACCAAATCTATTTCTTAGCCGCAATCTTCCCCGTATTGTTCTGCGCCGGGACGGAAAAGCCAGACTTGTGCGGGATGTTATCTATAGTTCTTCTATTAACTGTCCCAATTTATAAAAACACCTTTACTAACCACAATTTCTGTGATATACTGACAAAAAGGATACAAATTTGTGTATTTAAAAAGGAGAAAGATATGAGAGAAACAATTATCCATCTTTTAGAAGGCATTAACGACTCAATAGACTACGAAACTTGCACTTCTTTAATTGACGACGGTATGCTTTCGTCTTTGGATGTCATTCAAATCATTGGTGAATTGGATGACGAATTTGATATTGCCATCCCTGCAGCAGAAATTATGCCCAAGAATTTCAACAGCCTGGATGCTATCGTAGCCTTGGTTGAGCGACTTGTGGAAGATTGATCCCACTTCATTGCATTTTCTTTTGGCAAAGATCAGCATTTCCCACGCCTGTTTATACAAAAAATCTTTCGGTTATGCATTGATTGATATTGCAGACTAAGTATCACGTTATACAAAAGCGAGGTGAATTTCACCTCGCTTTTGCTATGTATATGTTGATTTGTGCAAATTGCGTTCGAGAAAAATCAGTGAAAACCCTAGTGTTTATGCGCTTTTTCCGACTTTTGTCCTAATATGACACATTCCTCTACCCGACGAACAATTCCTGTTGCCTTCATAGTATATCTTTCTCCTTCATTTACATCGTAGGGCGGGGGCTTGCTCCCGCCGTTTGGTGCATTTGTTCTTTCGGCGGGACCAAGGCCCCGCCCTACAATAATTTTACAAATTACGCTGTTAGTATCTGTAAAAGGCAGGAGATTATACCGCAGGATTTACATTTTGATTGTGCTATGATATGATAAATAAAAAGGCAAAGGAGAATACATATTATGGGCAAATTTTCTGAAATATTTAATTTTGATAACATTGGCGGTAAAATCAAAAGCTTGGCAAAATGGAGCTGCTGGATTACCATTCTCCTGCTCTGGATTGCTACACCAATATTAATTATAGTTGCAATAGCTGAAGGTGGAGATGATGCATTTGCAGCCATTGTATTGATCCCTATTGCGGCGTTGATTACTTCTTTTGTTGTTTGGTTTGGAAGCTGGGCAATGTATGCTTTTGGCGAGTTTGTCGAGGACACACACGCCATAAGACATAAGTATTATCCCACCGAGGAAGAAAAAGCAAAACAGAAAGCAGCTGAAAAAGCAAAACGCAAAGCGGAAGAAAACGCCCAGCGTGAAGCAGAAGAGCAGGCGAAAAAGTGTGGAACACAAAATGAGCAATTGAGTAAATCCGATGTTGAGGATGCCGCTTCGAAGTATTTGAAACGCCGTGTTTCTATATCAGACATTACCTGTACTTTGATATATGTAATTCCCAAAAGTACGGGCGTGCCAAAAGAGATGCATCTGGATATGGCAGTTGGTAACGAAGAGTTTACCTCGCTTGACTTGTTCTTCGACGAAAACAGGCACGCATATTTCTTCAAGGGCAGACACCTGGCATTGGATGGTGCATGGCGTTCCGAGGAAGAGATTTTCGGGTTTGATGTTGCTTTGTTTAAGAGCTTTAACACCGAGGTGGACGAAGAGGATTAATATTAGGAACAGCTTGCATATTAGACTAACCAGCGCAGTAGAAATTCTACTGCGCTGGTATTCTTTTCGCAAGACTATGTATTGCCATACAAAGCCTGTCGATTGGTGTCCGCAGGGCGCAAGAGAAATTGGTTAAGCTGTCGCCTTTTGCGGCTCCTGACCTTGACAGAAAAAAGGCTTTCCGATATAATAAAAATATCCAAAAATACAAAGGAGAAAAAACTATGGATATCAATACCCTCGGCTTTGCCTCATCCATCGGCGTCATTGCCACCATCGTTGCCACCATTTTTGCTTACATCTACATCGTGCCCGAGAAGAAGCGCGCCGGCCTGAACAAGCTGGGTCAGTTCCTGCATGACATCTTCAACTTCAAGTTCCTGATCATTGAGAAGGTTCTGCAGTTCTTCTACGTTCTGGCTACCATCAGCTGTGTCTGCGGCGGCCTGGCTATGATCTTCGGCTTCACCGCTTACGAATCCTACAGCGGTAAGGTCTACACCGATTGGTACGGCATTTACGGCATCCTGACCGCTATCATCGGACCCTTTGCAATCCGCTTGGTCTATGAGCTGATGATGCTGGGTCTGCTGCTGGTCAAGAATGTCATTCAGATCAACAAGAAGCTGAAGGCCCAGACAGAAGAGGAAGCCTATCAGGCTCCCACCTTCAAGGAGCTGGTTAGCAAGGAAAACTTCAGCTTCCTGACCAAGAAGAAGTCCACCGGCACCCCCGACCAACAGTAAATTACATAAACAGCGGAGCAGGGTAACCTGCTCCGCTTTCTTAATTGTTTCATTCCACGCCGGCGTACCGTATGTATATATTCGTAGTCAACCTGTTAATCACTCCTTGGAGGCAAATATTGTATGAGAAGTGCCCCTCCGGAATTTGCTTACTTCTCCGATTTCTTTAAAAACCACAACACGGCCAAGATCATCTATTCTACGAGCTGTTCCTGTTTCTTTCCTAATTAAGTAAACTCTCCTGTTCTACAAATTCGTACTGTTAACAAACGTAAAACAAGGAGCTTTATGCCTAAAATAAGAATTTATGCAAAAGTTGAAAGTTCAATATACAGGCTTTCATTATAGCATTTTTTTGCAGTCTCGGTGTCGCCAATTTTTTCATATGCTTCTCCAAGCTTTTTATATAACCTTGCAAGATACCGTTTTTCATTACTGGAATTCGACACGGTTTTATACTGTTCAAACACACTAACTGCTTTGCTATACTCACAGCACACTTTCGACCAGTCGTTTTGTTGTGTATAGATTCCCCCCAATTCTTCAAAAGCTGTTATAATTTTGTTAACCAAAAATTTTGTGCGGGCGGATTCGGATATTTCTCTCCACAATGTAGTCGCTTTGACGAGGTGCTTTGCGGCCTTTTCAACATTCCCGAGACGTTTATACACCCTCCCCAGTATGCAGCAAATGATTGTCAGGTCTTTATATTTGGGATCTCCCACAGAAACTCTTTCTTCTATTTTGTGGAGCTCTGTTTCTAATACATCTCTTGCTTTTTTGTTTTCTTTTAATTTAAAGTATTCATTTCCTAGCCAAATAAATTCATCATTTACCAAACCATATAGGTGGTCCGGCGATTTTACATATGAATCAAATGCTTTTTGATAATGCGCTAATGCAAGCGCTTTCTCCTTTTTTTCTTGAGCTATTTTCCCAAGTGCAAGGTGTGCTAGCATAATTTCACGGATTTGATCCAAAGAACCCACTTCGGCTTTTTCGCAAAGTGTCAAGCATTTCTGAAAATTCTCTTTTGCTAATGAAACCTCATTTTTTGACATTGCCATATACCCGAGCATACGATGGTACGACGCCATTAGTATATCGCTGTATTCAACAGCGCCTTTGGCTCTAATTTTACAAATACCATCGTGATATTTTTCTATTATTTCTACAGGAAGATTTTCTTGATTATTTAAAAAACTAATTGTAGCAGTGCAGCGGTACATCTCTGCCAAAATGGATAACACAAAGAGGCTCTCTACGTCATCACGCAAAAACGGCTCCGAATATTCAAGTGCCATATCATTATATCGCTTAGCCTGTTTAAAATTATCGTTCACTATATAATACGTGGAGAGTCCATTGATAACATCAAGCAACAAGGCTAAAACGTCTAGATTATTAGAAGCTTGATATAGTCTCTCTGCTCTTTCATAAGCGTTGATAAAACATGCCTCTGATCCTACACAATCATTACAAGAAAGCTTTACAGCGGCAAGTACTCTATAAGCACTGGAAAGCTCGTATAAGTATTTGAAAGCATCACCCGTTTGATCTTCAATTTTATTATAATAAGATATACTCTTCTCCAGGTTGTCTTTTGCAGACAACATATTATTTGTTAGCATATCTATACTTCCTATGTGCATATAAAGAGCTGCTAATTCAACCGTAAATTCAGGAAACAGTTTTTTTAATAATATGCCGCCAGGCAATTTTGCAATCTCTAACCCTTGAAGATAATACTTCCTCGCTTTTGCGTATGCACAAGCTTGCTGGCACACATTTCCTAAACCGATATGAAGAAAAATGAGTTCACGCCAAGCCGAAATGTTTGGGGTTGTTTCTGTTAAAAACTTTGCAACACGTATGGCTTCTAAAAAATATTGTTCGGCATTAACAAAATCAGCTTCAGCCGTTGCAATACAGCCTAATGATTTGTCCGCGCTTATCAGTTTTGTTCTAAGAGTGGCCTTTTGTTGTACGCTTACGGTACCGTCCCAAACACTTTCCGCAAAAGTCACCGCTTCTTTATAATAGAATTTAGCGTTCGGATGATCAAAATTGCTCATAAAAAGTGCGGCGCACTGTATTAATTGCGAAACGGTTTTTATTCCGATTTCGGGATCTTTGTTTTTCAACCATTCCCCTGTAAGTATTTCGATTTTCTTTTTGCTCCAATGTATAGCTTTACGATAATCTTGAACGCTTCCGTTCCCTGCAACATACATATCGATTAGCTTATCGATTGCCTCTGGCATATTCTCGTCAGCAGCGGAAATTATTAAGTTGAGTGCACGCTCACGGTCAACTTCAACATCAATACCATCAAGGTAAGCAAGGCCGATAAGGAAATTATGCTCAGGGGTGTTGTTAGTGGTAATCGCTATGCGGGAAATAGAGTCGAGCAATTGTGCACGGAATTTGGGATCGCGGCAATTTACATATTCTTCTATGTTGATTGCAGATAATGCTTCCTTGTCCGTAACCTCCATTTCAACCGCAAATATATCCGTTCCTTTTTCCGCTTTGTTTTTGCGTGCCAACGGCAATTCGGTGGAAATGACATAGTTATCCCGTTCTTCGCCGTTTTCATCAACAACCTTTTCTAAAAGCTGAGGAGTGACAAGCAAGGTGAAAAGTTTGCAATCCTCTAAAATCTTTTCAATGTTTTCCTTAAAACTTTCACCAGGTGTTAAAAACTCATCGAACCAGATGGCGATATCACGACATTCGGGATTGCTATGAATCAGGCGCATCAGCTCATTAGCATATTTACGGTCTTTTTTACGATAACTTAAGAATATGTAGGCATCAAAAGCTGCTCGAACACGCTTAGCGAGTTCGTCACTAATGAGGACAGATTCCAGATATTTCTTTAGTTTTTCTTCATAGGAGATTTCGGTCAAATCGGTACTATAGGGATTCAGATATTGCAGCTCACCAAATTTATCCGGGCGGCTGTACACCGCATCAATACCCGGCTCCATCATAATCGGCAAAACAGGGATATGTTCTTCTAACGCATAGGGAATATCCTCATCCATCGCACGATTAGGTGTTACCAAAAGTTTAAAAGTAACAGGAACAACAAACAGGTTATTACGACCAAGGTCAACCGTTTTTTCATCCTCGGCGATAACTTCAGCCATATCTTCAGTATAGTAAATCGCACAATCGTGGGTTTTGAAAATATCCCCGCAGATCTTTTTGAAATGCTTTTCAAAATCATCGGGATGACAAGTAAAATATACCCTCGGCTTTTTATCAATATCAACCTTGTTCTTCGTTTTGACTTTAAAAACAGCCATATTCTTTTTCTCCTTAAAATTTTACTTATCTTAAATAACGCATCACTTCGATATTTTTCGCAAAACTATTATACCACGATGCAATATCTATTACAACAAACAACAGCGAGGTGGAATTCACCTCGCTGTTGCTATGCATCGGTCAAAATATGCCCTTTCCCTTCAAAAGCCCTAGAAAATCAAGTATTTACAGAGAATAAAGCGACTTTTGTGTCATTATTACGCGAGTCTCAACCCGGCGTACCTCTGCGGCATTCAGATTAGAAAGTGAATGTAAACGTATTTTGATATGTTCTCGGGATCTCATATTCGGCGGGAAGTGTCGGGCCGCAGGAATGAGAGCCAACGCCACGCATCGCAAGGTCGATGCATACATTTACAAAATCGTTTTCCTCAAGCTCGAAGGAATGTAATGTCTCACGCAACTGCGCGGTAGTAAAAGGATTCACCGAGCAGGAGAAAGGCTTTTCCGCCGTCACCTCGAACAGCTTATCAACCGCAAGATACTTGCAGGCATAGTGGCTGCCGGATTCCTGGGGACGCACATATTTGCGATCGTAGTTTTCTTCGGCAGAGCTTTCATAATAGCCGTATTCACTTGCGATGTGCTTATCCACATAGCTTTCCGTAGGGCCAAAGCCAACATAGGAGAAGTTGCCGTATGCCTTACCTACGCCAAACTCTAGACCGAACCGCGGGAAGCCCTCCACATAATCAGCGAGCTTATAAGCAACCGTTACCATAAGCGCATTGCCGGCAACCTTGTAAATCAGCTCAAATTCCGCCGCCGGCATCAGGCAATTTGCCGCCAAACAGCCTTTGAAATTATAGCCATTCTCCGTCTTTTCGCAGGAGAAGATGTGGGGCTTGCACGCATCAAGATGGCATCTGTCAATCCAGCCGGGGATGAGATTGCGGTCGTTGTCGGTATAGCGGGTGATGTTCAGGTGCATCGGCGTGCGAAGAATCTCGTTTCCATCGGATCGGATGGATGTGATTTCGCCGGTATGCGCATTGACCTCAATGCTAACAGAAGCCGCAGGCTTATCCGTTCTGTGGGGAATGTCTACCGGGCGGACCTCCGATTCGGTTTTGCCGCCGTACACCGCCATCATTTCAAGGGCATTGGACTTGAGCTGTCTGTCAGGCGTCAAAAGGCCGTCTGCACAGAAATTGCCGTCGTGTTCGGATTCGCCAAAGTCACCGCCGTAAAGGAAGCCTTTATCGGTCTTAATGCCGTGGTCTGCCCATTCCCAAACGAAAGCGCCCATCATCTGCTCGTTGCTGTAGATCATCTTCCAATACTCGGCAATATCACCGCAGCTGTTACCCATCGCGTGGGTATATTCGCACATAACAAAGGGCCGGTTTTCCTCCGGATTGTCCAGCACCTTTTCCCGGATGGTTTGGAACGAAGGATACATCATACTAACCATATCTACCAGGTCTGTGTAGTAATATTGGGGTTCCGCATTTTGCAAACCTTCGTAATGAACGGGTCTTGTATTATCTCTGTTCTTAATATACTTTGCGCCTTCGAAGAAGGCCTTGCCAAAGGAGCTTTCGTTACCGAGAGACCAAATGATAACGCTGGGTCTGTTTTTATCGCGCTCTACAAGCGCAATATGTCTGTCGGTAATGCCGGGTGTAAAGAATGAATTTTCCGCGTATTCTTCCCAAAGCTGAAGGTCATAGCCACCGTCCCGGCAGCAAGCGCCGTGCATCTCCAGGTCAGCCTCATCCATTACATACAGGCCGAATGTGTCGCACAGCATATAGAACTCAGGACTGTTGGGATAGTGTGACGTCCGGACAGCATTGACATTGAGCTCTTTCATCAGCCGGACATCCTTTGCCATATCCTCCAGGCTGATGGTTGCCGCGGTCTCACAGTTGAAATCGTGGCGGTTAACGCCCTTCAGCTTTACGGGAACGCCGTTGATTTTGAATACCTTTCCTTCAATCGTAACTGTGCGGAAGCCAACGCTTTCAACGATCTTTTCGCCCTTGGCGCAAAGCACAAGCGTATATAAATTGGGCTCTTCCGCAGTCCACAATTTTACATTGGGAACCACGATTTCCGCTTTCGTTCCGGCAGATACGTTCACGCTGGTATTTTCCAATGTGATTTGAATATCCACATCACTTTCGCTGATAAAGGTCAGCTTGCCATTCTTGCCATCGAATGTGGTTTCAATTTTATAATCTGTAATATGGCCTTCGGGGCGCGTGAGCATATATACATTTCTGAAAATACCGGAGAAGCGGAACTTATCCTGGCACTCCAGGTATGTAGAGATGCACCACTTGAGGACAAGCACATCCATGGTATTCTCGCCATTTACGGCAAGGTCCGTAATATCAAATTCGCTGGTGGCGTGAGAAATCTGAGAATAGCCCTTGAACTGACCGTTGATATAGACATAGAACGCACTGTCAACGCCTTCAAAGTTAATATAGTATCGTTCGCCTGGCTGCTTCTTCACCTGAAACGTGCGGCGATAATGCCAGCAGGGATTTTCATAGGGCAAATGCGGAAGCATCACCGGGAAGGGATAGCGGGTATTCAGGTACTGAATATGATCATACCCGTGCATCTGAACGCAGGCCGGCACCGGAATGGTTTCGCCCAGCGTTTCGTTAATTTCGAAATCTTCTACGTGGTTATGCTGCTTAATCTGCCACACGCCATCCAACGATGTGAATCTGGAGCTGGAGGTGCGGTCTAAAATGCCGTATTTGGTGCTGACCGTATCATCCGGTGCGAAGGGAATATAGTAGCTCCTGTGGGGAGTTGTTCCTATACGATCAAATTTTTCAAGCTCTTTCATAGAGATCTCCTTATGCTTTCTTACGAATAGAGGCCAGCAGCTTATTGTACCGACCAATTAAATAATGAACAAGGAAAGAAGCAGCAAAGATAACAGGAAGGGTAACAACAAGTGCCAGCACTGCCGAAGCCTGATAGGGCATCGTTTTTCTGAACGCCATAAACAGCGCTGCTTCCATACTCAGCATGAGCGGCCAGTGAAGTGCGTATATCTCAAAGGAAGCTTCTCCCAATTTCAGCAAAGGTTTCCAGGACAAAATCCTTTGGATTGCCGGGGTATTGGTAAATGCGAAAATCAGGATCGCCATACCCAAACCACGCAGCAGCGATTTATGGACCACGGGGATTGCATACCACCAGGAATACAGCGGTGTATCGAACATTGTGCAGCAGGAGAAATAGATGCCCACCAAGAATCCGGTTAGCACCATAAAATACATAACAGCAATATTGCCGTTTACCAATGCCGTCAAGGGCGTTGTCGCAAAAAGGCTTAAAAAGTCTGACGCTTCCTTGGCTGCTTTATCAAAATACATTTGCAGAAAGAAAACACAGCAAAAATGGCAAATGATAACATTGATCGCCATTAAGCCCCGCATACCGTCCAGGTAATGCAGCTTACCCTTTTGATCTCTGGCCGCACTTAATTACAAACTGCTCATATACATTCTCCTTTTTCAGAAAATAATATTTGTACGCCAATTCGTATCGTAATCATACCACATAGCGGGCCAAAAAAGCAAGATGATTTCCCTTTTTTCCGAAGCAAACGGAACTGATAATACGCAAAAAATAAACCTACCTTTATTCCATCAAAAGGTAGGTTATCTTTTATGAAATTCTTCTCCGATGATCAGGTAATTGATAGACACATTATAATACTTCGACATTGCAACCAGTAATTCAAGGGAGGGCTCCCGCTTGCCATTTTCGTAGTAAGACAAGGCTTCTCTGGAAATATTCAAGTCCATCGCAACCTTTTGCTGATTCAGCTTCCGCTGCCTGCGAATATTTTTCAGGCCAATCATCAAATCCCCCCTTGCATTTATTGTAACATTATGTTACATTCTTTCTGTAACAGTTTGTTACATATTTACACAGGAGACGCAATATGAGAAACAGAACTTTTAGAGGATTATTTGTTATAACCATCGTTTTTTGTATGCTTTTTGCACTGTCCAACAGCGCAATTGCAATCTCGGAAACACTCACGCAATTGCCTACGACGCCAAATTACCCTTCGCCCCCTACCCGCCCTTCCTTCGTAACGCCTACTCTGGCGCACACCGAAGCGCCTGTAGTTACTGAGCCTCCCGTTACCGAAGCACCTGTAGTTACTGAGCCTCCCGTTACCGAAGCGCCTGTAGTTACTGAGCCGCCCGTTACCGAAGCGCCTGTAGTTACTGGGCCGCCCGTTACCGAAGCGCCTGTAGTCACTGAGCCTCCCGTTACCGAAGCGCCTGTAGTTACTGGGCCTCCCCTTACCGAAGCGCCCGTGATTACAGAACCCGCTCCCACCCAAGGACCAAGAGGCACCAAAGCGCCGGGAGCTACCAAGGCA
>JAZSCE010000009.1:0-41933 GCA_045602725.1 Faecousia sp.
CACCGGAAAAGCAACTTTTGAGGTATTGGTGGGGGAGGACGGATTCGAACCATCGAAGCGATACGCAGCAGATTTACAGGCTGTAAAAAAGTGCCTATTTACAAGGGCTTTTAAGATTTTGACATCAATTTTACATCATAGCAAAGAAAATGTCTGCTCTCTAACTTCTGTATTTTTCGATTCCGCGATTGAACTTTTCCACGGATTTTCTGTTTTGTGCTTCTCGCAGCTGAGTGTAAATTTCTCTTGTGATCTCTACTCTGGAATGCCCGAGTATTCGCTGCGCTGTCAGCTCATCCACGCCCAGCTCAAACATAAGGGTTGCCGTTCCATGACGAAGATTATGGGCTGTAATTGCCGGCTTGCCATTGACGATGAGACCGGTGGACTCACAGTACTTCTGCCAAGCACCTTCATAGCCCCGCAGCGTCATATAGCCACCACCTTTTCCGGAGCGATTGCTATCCTGCGCCGGGAACAGCAGCTCTGATCCTGAGGATGCCTTTGCCTCTTGCAGAAGGTCATATAGAATATCCACGAGCGGGACGGTGCGGATGCCAGCTTCTGTCTTGGGCGATTTTACGGTAGGGGAAGCGCCGACACCATAGTCGAGGGATTTGGTTACGGAGATCTCTCTTTTTGTAAAATCCACATCGCTCCACATCAGCGCCAGCGCCTCAGATTTCCGCAGGCCGGTGCAGAGCAGGAATAGTGCAAAAAGACCGAACGGCTTGTCTGCGTTGTTGAAAATGGTGCGGATCTGTTCATCGGTCGGCGCAGTCCGCTTTCCTCGTTTCAGACCTTTAGGGAGCTTTACGGACATAACCGGGTTGTATTTCGCAAGGTCGTTAGCAATGGCGTAGTCGAAGATCATACGATATATTGAACGGATGGAATTTACTATCGTTGCGCTATATCCTTGCGCTTTGGCTGCGGTGAGGTGATTGATCACATCAACTGCGGTTACCTCTTCAATGGACTTCTTACTATGACGCCGCTTGATCTCCAGATAGTGGGGCAGGTAATTGTTCCAGGTGCGGACGGAGATCTCTTCCCGGTGCTGCCGCTCCCAATCGTCGGCCACCTCGGTAAACGAAACAGCTCGCTCCTGCTGATCCTGTAAAGCCTGCAATTTGTGAAAGAGTTTTTCCGGATCCCGGTCGTACACATAGTGCCTGCCATGGGTGTCTGTATAGCTGCCTTGGTATCGCCCGTCCTTGCGGATGGTGAACATAGAGGCATAGTCAATTCGCTTTTTCATTTGACATTCCTTTCCTGGTGTGGTAACCTAAAAGGGCAGACTGCCCCTATAGCGTGTGGTGGTTTTCTGTACAGCCCTCGATCTGTTGGCCCAGGTCGGGGGCGTTTTTTATTTCACATCAGAACGGCTGAACTTTACGGACCCGCTAGCTTTGCAAGTCAAGGTGTCTATATAAGAGATTTCGAAGAACTCCCAATCCATAGAAACCTGATACATTGCGTATACGCTCATAGTCTTTCCAGGATGAACAGCGCCAACCATCAAAACACGATCGCCATATTTGCCAAGAACATTATGCGGGGAAACGGTTGTGTTATCTACATAGGTGGTGAAGGGGCCAAGGTTTCTTACTTCATTGGATGTGTTAGTGGCATCGATACACAAAGTAAGAAATTGCTTTCCTTCATCGGCATCAATAGCGATATTTACACCGGAATCCAAGGTTACAGAATCTGAAAGCTCGGCGGAAACAATTGTGAATGTGAAATTTTCGGCGACGAGCGTGCCAGGGATGGAGATTATGGTAGCCTCGGTTGCATTTGTGGTAGCACCGTCAACGGGATATTCACAGCCACTAAACAGCGCGATCACTGCCAAAATGGTGGCAAGCAGTAGAATTTTCTTGTGCATTGTCTTTCCTCCTAAAAATACAATTCGGTCGCCAAATTTCCGTGGACATAATAGCACACGGCTTTCCGGGCAAATTCTTCGGTAACGCCAAAACGCTCGGCCAGTTCCCAGATCTCTGTGCAACCGTCTGCAACGGCTTTATCCAGCTCCTGCACGGGGATCAGATGCTTGACAGCCCATTTATCGGCGCGGTTTTCGTGCCGCTGTCGGCAGTCCACAGCGGTGTGGATGCTGTAGAAACTTCCGGTTTCGCAATGCCCAAGCTCGTGCCCTATATGTACTCGCTCCAGGGCGTCTCCATCTAGTACAGATTCATCCATGCCGATGTAACATCTTCCGCTCTCATCCATAACGGAAAGAGAGCCGTTATGAGGCAGCGGGCATTCTACAACCTCAATATTATGCTGCCTTGCGATATTATAGAGGTGTAAAATTTCCATTCCTGCTCCTTACTTTTTGCCGGCCTCTCTTTGCTTGATGTAGGCGGCGAAGCGCTTTACTTCGTCATACATCTCGTCGGTGATCACGCCATCACCGCCAAAGAGGGCAAATTTAATATCATCATCACTTACAGTGCGCTCACCGGTTTCGGTGGGCGCTTTTTTTGTTTCTTTGCCAAGTAGATAGTCTGTAGTTACGGCAAAGTACATTGCAACTCTTTGAAGGGTCTCCCCGCCGGGAGTTGCACCGGTCTTTTTCCATTTGGTCGTGATGGAGTTGCTTAGGCCAATCTCCTCCGCAGCCTTGTTGGGGCTCATTCCTTTGTTTTTACACAGCTCACAGAATACGTCATAAAACATAATTTCCGCACCTCGTTTTTGTGCAAAACACCAAATCTTACCCCGGTAAGAAAAATGCTCTTGACACATAACGCAAGTTAGGATAATATAGCGGTGTAACCTAACTGCGGTTATGAAAAGACTGGGGTAAGGCATAGGGTTTTGATTGTTGTTGGCGCTACTATCATAACCCAAAACCTTACTAAAGTCAACTATTTAGATGAAGGAGGTTAGTATATTTGTATGCCTGCACAATGGACGGGCCAAATTGTTGGCGAAATGCACAATAAGGGCATCACCGGAAAGATGTTAGCGGTAGAACTTGGTTGGCACGAGAAGTATTTGAGCCAGGTTTTGAACAGTGATGCTCCACCTAAAAAGGCTGAAGAGAAAATACGGTTGGCGCTTGAAAGATTGACTTCTAACGAATCGGCCTCGTGAGAGAAGGGAGATATTTTTTCGTACAGAAAGGAGCGGTGATATATGGCCCGGGAGAAAGAAGGTTACCGGGAGAACTTAGAGATTCTGAATATCCGGTATCCGGATCACGACATGTTGACCATTGACGAGGTTATGCAGGTAACCGGGATCCGGACAAAGGACACAGTCCGGAAGTACCTTGGCCAATTCTATGTAAATCGAAGAATCAGCAAGGCTGCACTGGCCAGATATATGTGCGGCTGAACCGAAAATAGAAAAAGGAGAAATGAAAATGAAGCTTAGAAAAAAAGCTGCGCCCGAGCGGCGCGCACTTGTGATCCTCGCAACTTACTTAAGCGCGATCCTGATCGCTCTGCTGCTGGGCGTTACACAGCAGATCGCCGGTTGGGTGGCACAGACAGTGATTGCCCTGGCATTGCTCCGGCTGGCATTCCTGTTCGGCTGGGGCGCCGGCAAGAACGGTTGGAGGTGGCGTGTATGACATTGCTGGAACAAAAGGTAGATGCCATCGCTCGTGGCCTGCTTGCCAACGATGTTGCTGATCGGCGCGTCGCATTGGCAGAGCTGGAAGCACTTATGCAGAAGCCGTATAACCCTGCAGATGGGGTGGAGAGTGTGGCGCAGCAGCTCCTGATTGAGTTGGGCATACCGGAACATTTATTGGGTAGTCGCTATCTGGTAAAAGCAATCTGTGATGTTATTGAGGACAACAGTAAAATCAAGGCAATCACAGGGCGTTTGTATCCTGGAGTAGCTGATGCTTACAACACGACTTGGCAACGCACAGAACGTGCCATTCGGCATAGCATTGAGGTAGCGTGGTTACGTGGTGATTTTGAGGTGATGCAGCGGTACTTCGGAAACACCATAGCCAAAGAAAAAGGGAAAACAACCAATAGCGAATTTATTGCCCGCTGCGCAAATATCGTCCGGGAACGGATGGGAGGTGCGTAATATGTATGGCCGTATCTGTCCCAATTGCGGTGCGTATCTTGACGCTTGCGAGAGATGCGACTGCGAAGAAAAAGAAGAAGTCGCCTCCAGTGGTGCGAACACTGAAAGCGACAAAGGAAATATATCCACTAATAGTATATCCGAACCATCTGGGACTGTCAATGGGTAAGTTAGTTGATCTCACCGGACAGCGGTTTGGGCGGCTGACGGTGATTGAAAGGGCGGGAGATTATATCTCCCCGCGGGGACATAAACTGGCAGCTTGGTATTGCAAATGCGACTGTGGGAACAGTTGTACAGAAACATCGAGCAATCTTAAAAGAGACAAAGTAAAAAGTTGTGGGTGCTACAACAAGGACAAAAATGTCAAAATCTTTACAACGCACGGACAGCACAAAAGCAGACTATACGGTGTTTGGGCCAATATGAAAAATCGGTGCTATAACCCCAAAATTCACAATTATCACCGCTACGGCGGTCGCGGCATTACTGTCTGTGATGAATGGCGTAACGACTTTAAGGCTTTCTACGATTGGGCGATGGCAAATGGCTATGACAAAAACGCACCTTATGGTGAATGTACAATTGATCGTATTGATGTGGACGGCAACTACTGCCCAGAGAATTGCCGTTTTGCGAATGCGAAAGAACAGGCCAATAACAGGAGAAATAGTAAACAAAGGAGATAAGAACTTATGAAACAAATCAAACTAATTCGACTGGAAATTGAGAATTTTAAGTGTTTTAGGCATCTAAGACTAGATTTTAACGGCAGAAATGCAGTGCTTCTAGGCGACAATGCTACCGGTAAAACTTCTGTATATGATTCCCTGATGTGGTTGCTCTTTTCTAAGAGTTCTACTGGTGAAGGAGACAAGAATTTTGAGGTAAAACCGTTGGATAGCACCGGTGCCGTTGCCGATCACAGCGCAATTACCGCTGTGGAAGCTGAACTTTTAGTAGATGATGACCAGATCAGTTTAAAGCGTACATATCGAGAGGTCTGGAGCACCAAGCGGGGCTCTAGTGAAGAATGCTACGCGGGAAATACAAACGAATTTTACGTTTGCGGTGTGCCGGTAAAGCGCAACGCATTTCAAGAAAAGGTGGATTCGGTTATTGACGAGGATACCTTCCGTCTGCTGACATCTGTAAGTTACTTTGCAAAGGATCTGCCGTGGCAGAAGCGCCGGGAAGTGCTGTTTGATATGGCAGGCACTATGGATGACCGCCTGATCCTGGAAGGCGCTCCTCAGTTTTTTGCCCTGCTTGAGGGTATGGGCAGGCTCTCCCTGGAGGAGTACAAGAAGAAGCTGCAGGCTGAGAGAAAGGGCTTTTTGAATGCGAAGACGGACATTCCTGCCCGGATCAGCGAATGCCAAAAAACAGTGGAAGATTTGGCAGGGCTGGATTTTGCCATAGCGAAGGCTGAGAATGAAGATCTTGCGGCGCAGCAGGCAGCACTTGCGGCGCAGATTACTGCTGTGGAGCATAACAGCTTGGCAGATAGCAAGAGATTGGATATCCGTGAAGCGCAGGTCCAACTGGATGCGTTAATTGCGGAGAATGCCGGTTTCCGTGCCAGACAGGCTGCAGGAGCGCCGGATGTGGTCGGTCTGCAGAATGCTTTGGCAAGACAGAAATCCGCGCTGGCAAACAGCCAAGCCCTTTTGCACGCCGATGAGCAGTCCGTGGCAAGCTATGAAAAACTGATCGAGGAATCTAGGCAGCGGTGGTTTGCCGTTAATGGTGAAGTGTTTACTGATGGGGCCTGCCCCACTTGCGGTCAGCAGTTGCCGGTGGAGCAGTTGCGGCAGGCAACGGAATCTTTTGAAGCTGGCAAGCAGTCCCGGTTGCGGGAGATTGAGCGGACGGCTGAAAGCCAGAAGTATTTCCTGGCAGAAACAGAGAAACGCATTCAAAAGCTGAAGGTGGATATCTCTTCTATGGAAGAGCAGATCCGGCAGACAGAGGAGCAGATCAAAGAAGCACAGTCCTATTCTGTTGTTCCGGTGGACATGGACGGCTTTGCGGAGCGTAAAGCTGCGCTGGATGCCACTATCTCCAAGCTGAACGAAGAACTGCAGGCTTTGCTGCAGAATTCTGCCGCCGAGAAAAACCGCTTGAGCGGCGAGTTGGCGGCTGTCAATGCCAAGATTAAGGAGAATATGGCCATCTGCGGAAAGGAATCCGCGCTGGAATACGCAAGAAACCGTATCGTGGCGCTGCGGGAAGAGGCCAAGAACGCATCTGAGTGCCTGGAAGCCATTGAGAAGATGCTGTTCCTGATAGAGGAGTACACCCGTTATAAGACCCGCGTGGTCGAGGAGGGTGTCAACAGTCTGTTCAGTATTGCCCGTTTCCGGCTGTTCCGGGAGCAGGCAAACGGCGGCGTAGAAGAGCGCTGCGACGTAACGGTTGACGGTGTGCCCTATGGAAGCCTCAACAACGGCATGAAGATTAATGTGGGCATTGACATTATCAATGCGCTTTCCCGGCATTACGGGATTACTGTGCCGCTGTTCGTGGACAATGCGGAGAGCGTGACCAAACTGGAAAGAGCCGATGCGCAGGTGATCCGCCTTGTGGTGTCGGCAGACGATAAGAAATTGAGGTGTGAATATGAAAATTAAGGACAGAGCTAAGCCTAAGACACCTCCCGTAGAGCCGGGCGTATATATGGCGGTCTGCGTGGGTGTAATTGACCTGGGAGAGCAGTATTCTGAAAAGTTCAAGAGCTATGCGAACAAGGTAAAGTTCGTGTGGGCGCTGCCCAGTGAGACCATTGAGATCGACGGAAAGGTGGAAGAGCGACAGCTTTCTAAGGAATTTACCTTCAGCGTTTCCAAGAAGGGTGGTTTGCGTAGCTTCTTGGAGAGCTGGAACGGCAAGACATATTCGGACGAGGAATTTGCCGAACTGGATGTGTTTGAGCAGATTGGCAAGCCCTGCCAGCTGCAGGTAGTGCTGAATGATAGTGGCGAATACAGCAATGTCGCAAACTTGATGCCCCTTCCCAAGGGAATGCCGGCACCGACATCCAAGACTGCGGTTATTACGTGGGATATGGATGACTGGGATGATATGGCTTTTGAAAAACTGCCGGCGTGGATCCAGGATCAGATCAAGAAGAGCACGCAGTATCAGAAGGAGCACGCTCCCACCGATGCTATCCAAGCCAGCGATCAGCCGGCGACGGCAGAAGACGGAAGGGTGGCGGCCCCGTTTTGAGGCGTATCGATTTAAGCGACCAGATGTTTGGGCGTTGGCAAGTGTTACGGTATGACTGCTTAAAAAATGGTGATGCATATTGGATCTGCAAGTGCGATTGCGGAACGGTTCGGAGCGTGAATGGATATAATTTGCGCTCTGGCCGATCAGTATCTTGCGGATGTTATTCGGTAGAGATTACGAGGAACAATCCACCTGGAGTTAGACACGGATTAAAGAAAGCGAATCCGCGTCTATACAGAATATGGCAGTGTATGTTGAACCGTTGCAGAAGAAAGAACGGTGCTGACTACAAGGCATACGGTGGGCGAGGTATATCGGTGTGTAAAGATTGGCATAAGTTCCCACTTTTTTATGAGTGGGCTATGGCAAACGGATATGCGGACAATCTTACCATCGATCGCATTAATGTAGATGGAAATTATGAACCGTCCAACTGCCAATGGCTTACGAACATCGCAAATTGCAGAAAAGCGGTAGAAGACAGGAGGAGAAAAAATGGAATTCAAACCATTGGCTAGTGGTTCGAGTGGCAACGTATATGTTGTATCAGATAGGAGCACTAAAGTTCTTCTGGAATGCGGTGTATCTTACAAAAAACTGAAGCAACTGTGCGGCTTTACCACGGCAGATATGGCAGCGTGTCTGATCAGCCACGAGCACAAGGACCACAGCGGCTGCGTAAAGGACCTGATCGCCGCAGGTATGCCGGTATATATGTCCAGCGGAACTGCGGAGGCGCTTGAACTGGAGGGGGCTGCACTGGATGCTGCTATGTGCACGGAACACGGAAAGCAGGTGTCCGTTGGCAGCATTGACATTGTACCGTTTGCCACCTTCCACGATGCAAAAGAGCCGCAGGGCTTTCTTTTTCGCAGCAGGGTAGACGGAGATGTTCTGGCCTTTGCCACGGACACAGTCAACCTTCAGTACCGTTTCCCGGGGGTGAACATATTGGCTATCGAGGCCAACTACGACAAGTACATTCTGGAGCGCAGCCAGCGGCCGGAGAAGGTGAAAAAGCGAATCCAAAACACGCACATGGAGATCGATGTGCTGTGTGATTACTTGCGCTCGCTGGACCTTTCTGAGTGCCGGGAGATCTATCTGCTCCACCTATCTGATGGCACAAGCCACGAGGGGCATTTTATCAATAAAGTTTTACGGGCTGTGCCGCCGGGAATTCAAGTGCTTGCCTGCCCAAAGTAAAGGATGTGATGGAAAGTGGCGAGACCTGGTATTATGGTCTATTTCGATATGATGGGGCCGCTTAAAGTATTACCGGATGCGGAGAAGGGACAGCTGTTCTGGGCGATGCTGGAATACGGAAAAAGCGGTATTATTCCAGAGTTTGATGGATTATTGGCGCTAGCCTGGGAGTTCGTTAAACCCAAAATTGACAAGGACTATAGCGAATATGTCCGCTCCGTCCAAAGAAGACAGTTTGCTACAGCTTGTCGTGAACGCAAGCGCAAGGGAGAATCGGAGATCACCTTTGATGAATGGTTGAGAACTACTGGTGGCTGTGATGATCGCACGCTATCAATGATGACCAATGATGACCAATGGTATCCAACTACAACTACAGCTACATCCACAACTACAACTACAGCTATAACTACAGCTGCAGCTGTAACTACAACTACAACCGATGATCTTGCGGCGGCAGCGGAAGATAGAAAGCTGAAATTGATGCAAGGGAGTTTGGGCAAGGGCGTGGTTGCGCTGACGGATGCTCAGATTGAGTCTCTGCTGGATGTGCTTGGCCTGGATATGTTCGATTTCTATGTGGACAAACTGTCAAACTTTATCATCAAGAATGGCGCAAAGGTAAAGAGCCACTATGACACCATTCTTCGTTGGTACCGTGAGGATTGTTCAGCAGACAGCTGAAAGGGAGATAAAGAATGCTTAATCAAATTACAATAATGGGCCGATTGACCCGTGATCCGGAACTTCGCAGAACTGGAAGCGGCATAGCAGTAGCTAGTTTTACTGTGGCCGTTGACCGGGACTTTGCAGCCGATGGACAAGAAAAGGAAACAGACTTCATCGACTGTGTTGCCTGGCGTGGCACGGGTGAATTTGTTTCCAGATATTTTGCCAAGGGCAATATGATCGTTGTCTCCGGCAGACTGCAGATCAGGAGCTGGACAGATAAGGAAGGTAATACCCGCCGTGCCGCTGAAGTTGTGGCAGACAATGTTTACTTTGGCGAAGGGAGATATGGCAATGGCACAAATTGATATCTTTGACGAGATCGTCGTCGATAACTTCGCCGGCGGGGGTGGCGCTTCCACCGGCATAGAGCTGGCAGCAGGCCGTCCGGTGGCAATCGCCATCAATCACGACCCGGATGCAATTCTGCTGCACAAGACAAACCATCCGTATACTGAACACCTGCAGGCATCCGTCTGGGATGTAGATCCAGTGGAAGTGTGCCGAGGCCGTCCGGTTGGGTTAGCTTGGTTTTCCCCGGATTGCAAACACTTTTCCAAGGCAAAGGGCAAAGCCCTCCGCGATCGCAACATCCGTGGCCTTGCGTGGATCGTGCTGCGGTGGGCCGCAAAGGTCCGTCCTCGGGTAATTATGCTGGAGAATGTGGAAGAGTTCCAAACCTGGGGACCTGTCCGCAAGGGCAAACCAGTCAAGAAGCACGCCGGCAAGACCTTCCAAAAGTGGAAACAGCAGCTGATCGACCTCGGCTATGTAATCGAACACCGGGAGCTGGTGGCGGCTGACTACGGTGCACCTACTACCCGGAAGCGGTTTGTCCTGGTTGCCCGGTGCGATGGCAAGCCCATCGCTTGGCCGGAGCGTACCCACGCACCCCGGGACAGCGAGGAGGTCAAGTCCGGCAAGTGCAAGCCGTGGCGTGGTGCGCACGAGATCATCGACTGGACACTGCCCAGCTACTCCATCTTCGACAGCAAGCAGGAGATCAAGGAGCGCTACGGCGTCAATGCCGTGCGGCCGTTGGCAGATAATACGCTGCGCCGGGTGATCCGCGGTGTGGACAAGTTCACCATCAAGAGCGGCAATCCCTTTATCGTGCCGATGGGTTACGGCGAGAGAAAAGGCCAACAGCCGAGAGTGCACGATGTCAGCAATCCGCTCCCTACGGTTGTTGGCAAGGATAAGCACGGCGTGGTACAGCCGGTTGTGTCGCCGTTTATGGCACAGCACAAATTCAGCAACCCGGCGCAAGACATTGCCAACCCACTGAGCACGATAACCTCTGTATGTGCGCACGAACTGATCCAGCCGATAATGGCACCGGTTACTTTCAGTAATACCGGCGGTAGTGTTGGAGACAGCGTGGCCGGCCCGGTACATACCATTCGAACAGCCGGTGGACAAGTGCTGTCTGCTGCCAATCTGATTCAGTACCATACGGAACAATCGGAGAAGGTGCGAGGGCAATCTGTTGAAGATCCCATTCAGACATTGGACGCATCCAACCGTTACGGCCTTACAACAGCGCAGCTGGTGGAGTATTACGGAAACGGCAATCCACTGGATGTAACAAAGCCGCTGCACACTACCACCACCCACGACAGAGAAGCGATTGTTTGCGCACATCTGGACAAGTATTTCAACGGAAGCTATATGGGCTGCGGCGATAGTGCTTACGATCCGCTGTCAACCGTAACCGTACAGCCGCGGCACGGGCTGATTGCGGCACACATCGCCAAGTTCCGCAGTCAGGAGCTGGGTACCGGTATGGATGATCCTTTACCCACCGTCACGACAGCAGGACACTTTGCTCAATGTCAGGCGGTTTTGGCAAAGGTACAGCCCGGACACAGTTTGGGCAAGTGGCCGCAGGTAAGGGATCTGCTGAACAAATATTGCGGCTATGACCTCAAAGAGGATGAGATCATCCTACTGATCATCCGTGGCGTTACCTATTTCATCGCCGACATTCTGATGCGGATGCTGACACCCAGGGAACAGTACGACGCAATGAGCTTCCCCCGGGATTATGCCATCGAGTACGACTATAAGGGCAATGTTTATCCCAAGAATCAGCAGACAGCCAAGTGCGGTAATGCCGTTTGTCCGGCACTCTCTTATGCAATGGTCAGGGCAAATTTCCCTGAATGGAATCCCGGTCAACTGGATACTATGGCCCAGTTCCATAATGCAGTGGCGGTGTGAGGTGGCGCTATGAACGCATTACTTAACTACCCCGGGGCTAAATGGGGCATGGCGCAGGAGATCGTTGAACTGATGCCACCCCATAGGTCTTACCTGGAGCCGTTCTTTGGCAGCGGCGCTGTGCTGTTCAATAAGCCGCCTTCAGCCATTGAAACGGTCAACGATATTGACGGCGATATCGTGAACTTCTTTACCGTCCTACGGGAGCAGCCGGAAGAGCTGGCCCGGCTCATAGAGTTAACGCCCTATGCTCGTGATGTGTTCGATGATGCACACCATAACCGTGGCACAGATTCTCTGGATCGGGCATACCGTTTTGCAATCAGATCAAAGATGGGACACGGCTTTAAGACTTACCAGAAGACGGGTTTCAAGATCGACCGATACGCCCGTGAGAGATCCTACTGCGTGGATTGTTGGAACAGCCTACCGCAAGGCTTGCGAAATGCGGCCGGACGGCTGAAGGATGTGCAAATCGAGAATCGCCCTGCATTGGAGCTAATCCAGCGCTTTAATTTCGACAATGTTCTGATCTATGCAGACCCGCCGTATCTTCTGGACACCCGTGGAGGCAAACAGTACCGGCACGAAATGACCGAGCAGAACCATCTGGATCTGCTGGTTGCGCTACTGCAGCATAAAGGCCCGGTGATCCTTTCCGGCTATCCCAGCGAGATGTACGATCGGGAATTGAAAGGCTGGAACAGAATTGAGCGAAAGTCCTATAACCAGAACGCAGACCCTCGCACAGAGGTGCTGTGGTGCAATTTTGAAGAATTTTCACTATTCAACAGGAGGTAAAAATGAAAAACTACATTTCTATCAACGGTCAGAAAACGGAATTGACCGAAGAGCAGGTCAAGAAGATCAAGGAGAGCTTTGCCATACCGATGGTGAAGCTGGCAGATACCGCACCCGGCGATGTCGTCAAGGTGGGCGACCACGAATTCGTCGTGCTGGAACACCGGGCAGAGGGCACGGCGCTGATCCTCAAACAGCTGCTTCGGGAAAGTGAAGAGTTCGGCGACGAGAACAACAACTTTGCCGGCTCTAATGTGGAGGAGATCTGCAACAACTTTGCCGATGAGCTTGCCGGCATCGTGGGTGCTGACAATGTGCTGCTGCACGATGTGGACCTGACCTCTGATGACGGCCTGAAGGATTACGGTGTGATCAAGCGCCGGGTGTCCCTGCTGACCGCCCCGATGTACCGCCAGTTTGTGGATATCCTGGACGAACACAAGATCGATGCCTGGTGGTGGCTGGCCACGCCTTACAGCACGCCCAGACACGAGCATACCAGCTGGGTCAAGTGCGTTTCGCCTTCTGGCAACGTCAGCAGTGACTGCTGCGGCCTCAGCTGCGGGGTTCGCCCGTTTTGTATCTTAAATTCTAATATCTTTGTATCAAAGTAAAGGAGAAAAGCTATGGAAAAGACCATTAAAGCAAAAGACGGCGAGATCTTCGAGATCGCCGGTATGGAGTTCATCAAGTTCCCCGCCGTAAACGGCAAGGTGCCGGTGGTAATGAAGGACATCGCCTTCCGCAGCGAGTTCGGCAAGAAAAACGATCTGCGGGAAAGCGATGTGCTGAAGAAGATGGAAAAGGAAATCCTCCCCAAGATCATCGAAGCGGTCGGTGAAGAGAATGTATGCACCGTACATACCGACCTCACCACCCTCTGCGGCCTGAAGACCTACGGCGTGATGGAATCCAAGATCAGCCTGCCGACGCTGGATTTCTACCGGGCGAATGTGGAGATCTTCGACAAGTACCCCGCAAGCGCTTGGTGGTGGCTCGCTACCCCCGAAAGCAACAAGCCCCACGGCAGTGCGAACTGGACGCTTTGCGTTTCGCCTTCTGGCTTCATCCACTATGACTACTGCAACCTCAGCCTCGGGGTTCGCCCGTTTTTGCTCTTTGAATCTTCTATCTTCGAATCTTTGGAGATGTAAGATATGGCAGACGGTGAGTTAAAGGTGGTCGTCAAGGCGAAGGAACTTGCAACGCACACCTTCAAACTGACGTCTAACTGCAACCGATATCCCAAGAAGTATCGCCATTCCCTTGTTGACCGTATGCAGGTCAAGAGCCTGGAGATCCACGACACACTGCTGGAAGCCAACCGGATCAACAATATGACCCACAAGCAGAAGCGGTGCGAGAAGATCACCGAGGCGATCACGCTGTGCGATGAGCTGTTGTTTTACATCGAGCTGTCTATGAACCTGGGGCTGATTGTCGACAGTTCAGCCGAATACTGGTCCAAGATGGTCCGGGATGTGAAATATATGACCATCGCCTGGCGTACAAAGGAAAAGGCATAAGATACCCAGGCCGTGCGTTGTATTTTTCTTTGCGTTTCGCCTTCTGGCAACATCAACAATGACAACTACAACAACAGCAACGGGGTTCGCCCGTATTGGTGGAATGTTCGACAGAGTAGGCATCAGCCGAAATCAATACACCACATCAAAAGAACGCACGACCTTTCCGCCATGCGGATAAACAAGAAAGGATGGTGCTGTATGACCGAATTTGAAAAAGTTACGGACTTTCACAATATGTACAGAGCCTTCCGCCGGGCACGATGCGGGAAAGGCTACGCCAAAAGTGCGGCACGGTTTCACACCACCGCTCTGGACGGCGTCCACACCCTCATAGACCAGCTGAAGAGCAAGACATATACAGTCTCCCCGTACAACGAATTCAAGGTGTACGAGCCCAAGGAGCGTGTGATACAGACCGCAGGCTTCAAGGATAAGGTCATACAGCACTGTCTGTGCGACAATGTGCTGATGCCCAGAATGCAGCAGATATTTATTCTGGATAACTGCGCTGGGCAGAAAGGAAAAGGCACACTGTTCGCCCTGGACCGGCTCAGCCAGCAGATGCAGGAGTTTTACAGCCGGTACGGGATGGAGGGTTTCGTCCTCAAATGCGACATAACCAAGTTTTTCTACAACATTTCCCACGACCGGCTCAAGGACATCGTCCGCTATCACTTTGGCGACGACCCGGATATATGCTGGCTGTGTGAGCTGTTTATCGACAGCACCGAGGGAAAGGGCCTGCCGCTGGGCAATCAGATCAATCAGGGTTTTGCGCTGCTGTACCTGGATGGTATGGACAAGCTAATCAAGGGCGAGCTGGGGATCGAGTTCTACGGCAGATATATGGACGATTTCTGGCTGATCCATCCTAGCAAGGAATACCTGCAGTATTGCCAGGAGACGATCACGGCATTCCTTGACACCCTGGAGCTGACGCTGAACGGAAAGACGCAGATCTTCCCCTTCAAGAGCGGTGTCAGCTATTTGGGCTTCCACACCTATATCGCAGCGGACGGCACGCCCATCCGCCGGGTGAAGAATCAGAACAAGCGCAACGCCCAGCGTAAATACCTGCGGATGGCAAAGCTGGTGGTTGCCGGCAAACTGCCGGAGACAAAATTCCGGGCATCCTACGGCGCGTATAAAAACCACATATCCCATGGCAACTGCTATAAGCTGAGCAGGGCTATGGATGAAAGAATAAACAAGATTTTGCTAGGAGGTGCAGAACGTGGCAAAGATTCTAACTGACGGAAAAATCAGCATCGGTGCGTATATGTTTCCAGACAGGAAAAAGCCTTGCCTTTGCATAGAGAAAGGAAATCAGATCACTGTCTATGGTCATTTCAATACCAAAGATGGCGCAGATGAATTTATGGACAAGCTGGGCCGGCTTGTCGGTGCAAAAATGGAGGCAAAGGAAGATGGCAAATGAAAAATGGATAGAAGGCTATTCTGTCCACAAAGGCAAAGTGGTCAATTGGGACATAAGCTGTCCCTATTGTTTAGGCACAGTTAAGACCAAGAGCCGTGAAGAACGAGATCGCTTTATGGAAGAATTTGAATTCTGTCCGTTATGTGGCGAGAAGGTGGGCGGTGATCGGGATGGCTGATGAAAAATGTTGTTACGATTGTGTGTTCTGCATTCCAAACAATGCACCGATAGAATTGGGTATGCAATACATCTGTATCAATCACAAAGGAGAACACTACATAGAAAATAGCATTGATCCGTGGGGCAATGCTTGCGAAGAATTTGATGGAGGTAAGCGAAATGGCAAATAAGCGGCTGATTGATGCCAATAAAATTTCATACCACGAATCCGGCTTCCCAAAAGGCGATGGCTGGGATAGTGGTATGGATTGGGCGTTTCGTAAGGATATCGACAATTTGCCCACCGTGGATGCCGTGGAAGTGGATGATATGAGAGAGTTCGCCAAAGATGTTGCCTATCAGTTCGGCTACTACTGCCAAAACGGAGGGCGGCTTCACATCACCCACGGCGGTCTGTCCACATTGGAATGGGCTTTTGATATTCTTGGGTGGGAGAATCCTCATCCCGTCCCGGAGTTCGAGTGTGAGATTGACGGATGCCACGAACACGCAACCTGCGCCGAAAGGAGAACAACCGTGAATTGCAAGGAATGTTTACACATTGCGGTCTGTAGCAGATACATCGCAACTGGCGGCGTAAATAACTGCAAACACTTTATGTCTCAGAAGCACGGGCGGTGGGAAGTGGTATGCAAAAACATTCGCAAATGTCCCAACTGCGGACTGGAAAGAAATACCGATACGCAGATCGGGTGGGAGGTATGTCCTCGTTGCGGGTGCATTATGGACCTGCCTAACATCACCGGCCAAACACAAGCCGCACTTGAAGCTATGTGCAGGAAAACACATCAGGAGGACCGCCTATGAACCTAGTCGAAGCCTGCGAGCTGATGCAGAAATATGCCAAATGCCCGAAATGCGGTTGCGATACCGTGGGCGCCGGCACGGGGACACTGGAATGCGACACCGCTGCCGGCTACTTCAAACGCACCTGCCAGTGCGGCTGGGGCATCGAGGTCATTGAGAGAAAATAACACGAGGAGGTCGATAGCGATGAATTGGAAATATGAATCTATGGAAGAACTCCGGGAATACGAAGCAAAGCGCACAGCTGTAGAAAACCTCCCGAATGAAATCCAGCAGCTGAAGGCTCAAATGGTAAAGCTGGGCGGCTCCAGTAATTCCGTGCCGGTCAAGGGCGGCGGGTCTCAGTGGGAGGATCGGCAAATCAACCTGATTGTCAAGATGGAAAAGCTGAAAACGTCCCTTGGCTATGCTAGAGAATGGGTTGCGAAAGTTGAGCGGGGTCTTGCCGTGCTGACGGACGAGGAGCGACTGATTTTGGAACGTTTCTACATAAACGCTGCTAAGGGAAATGTGGATCGCCTGTGTGGGGATCTGTGCCTGGAGAAATCGGCAGTTTATGATCGGAAAGATAAAGCCTTGCGGCGGTACACCCTCGCACGATATGGCTGCGTGGAGGTATAAAAAGTCCGGAAAAAAACCGGAAGATTTTTTGTTTTGGATGTGCTATACTGGTAAAAACAAAACAGCGACAAGAGCCTCAGGGATATTCCCGGGGCTCTTTTTGCATAGGGGAAGAGGTGCTGGACGATGAATATTCCCCAAGAGCGTTCGTATTGAGGGCGTGGAATATGAGGTGCGGTATGAGCCAAACCTACGACTCGATAACAAACTCTGCTACGGAACAATCAGTTATGATAATAGCGTGATCACCCTTTCTGAGACAGATGGAACGGGCCACCAGATGCGATGCATCACTCTGCTGCACGAGATCTTGCAAGGCATAAGAAACCACGCCGGTAAGAAGGGGCTCCGATGGACCCGGCGCCTGCGCAATTCAGGCACGGCAAGCATTAACAAAAAGAACGGCAAGCGGGCGAGGAAGCGCGAGAAGTTAAGTATTGCAAGTCGACAGGGCAATGGCTGACGAAAAGACGCAGCGCAGCGGTAAATAATAGCACCCCCACCGGGATCATCGGCGGGGGTGTTTCTATTACACCGAAAGGGGCGTGGTTATATTGTCATCTGTCACTTGCCAAGTCAAGAACTACAAGCTGATCAAGAAGAAAATCGACGATATGCAGAAAGCCCCCCGGCAGGTTATGAAAAGCCTAACAGCCGAAGCCAAGAA
Source organism: Faecousia sp. (assembly GCA_045602725.1). GTDB lineage: Bacteria > Bacillota > Clostridia > Oscillospirales > Oscillospiraceae > Faecousia. The sequence goes on from JAZSCE010000009.1 coordinate 17,501, forward strand.
GCGTGTACCCGGTTGGGTTGCTGCCGAAGTGGTCAAGGAATACGGCGTTAAAAAAAGCGAGATCACCGGTCAAAAGTTGGGCAAGGTAACACCCCAGGGAACAGACTTCAAGAATGTGCGAATCGTGTACACCGGCAGAATGCTGACACACACGCACTTCAATATGTCGCCCACAGCACCTAAGCCCGGAGGAGGCTATACACTAAAAGCCACAATTGTCAAGGGGCAGAGAGCGACCCTAGGCAAGGTGAAGAAGCTGACCAAGAAACAGCGTGCTGCCTTGGCAAAGAACTTCACCCGCTCTGGCGAAAACAAGAGCGACCATTCGCCTATTATGCTGATGCGTGCTAATGGCGGACAATATCTGCCGTTCCAACGCGTGAGCAAAGACCGGGGCGATATTGTGGTAAGAAAAGCAATATCCCTCCCGCAGATGGTCAGCAGTAAGCGCACGGCTGATGGAATACAGCGGACTATAAGCGAGAACCTGGGGAAGCGCCTGGATCATTACATGAACAGATATATGGGCAAATAACACGGCGCTACCCTATTGGGTCGTGCATCCCCCTTGCACGTAACTTACACGCACGCACACGCACGCGTGTAATATATATCTTACATAATAGCGTTAAATATATGCGTATATGTATATATAAACGAACTACCTACAATAGGAGAAAGCACACACTCCACGACGGCTCTGTAGCTCAGCCAGGGAGAGCACTCAAGCGGATTCACATTCGGAGAGGGGCTTGGTTCAAATCCAAGTAGAGCCACCACCAAGGTGAGGCTTGATACACCCTCACCTATTTCTTTCATGTTTTTCTCCTATATAAGACCACAGGCAGGTAAGGGTCTCGCACGATAAGGGTTATCCGTTCGTGTGCTACAGTGCAATTCTTGTTGAGCCTGCCACAAGCCACAGCATCGCCCTCAGACCGTTTTATTTTCGCAGACGAGAAAAGTAGTATCGAGGACAAATTGAAAATGCGATAGCGTGGCGCTGTGAGGGCGAGAGAGGAAATCCGCAGGTACTGTGACGGAAGAAATGTGCCTGTGATGCTGGCGAGCCCAAAAATCGTCTAGTTTTAGAAAAATTTTTTCAGGCCATTTCGTTGCAAAACGGATGGCTTTTGTTTTGAGGATGTTGTCCTGGTGCGTGATGGCAAGGAAATCCCGGTGCAGGAAACAGGTATTTTGAATTGATAAAAGGAGGCGAGGCGGATGGCTGAGAATTTGCAGTCTACGCAGGTTATTGCAAAAATCTTCGGCGTGTCTACCCGCCGAGTTGAGCAATTAAAGGCAGAGGGCATTATCAAGGGGCAGGGCAAGCCGACAAAGTATGACCTGCTTCCTACCATACAGGCATATATCCGTTATCTTTCTGACAAGGCGAACGGCCGGGAGAAGAAAGAAGTCGATTCCCAACTGGAAACGGAAAAGCTGACAGCAGAGAAACGCATCAAAATGGCAAAGGCAGAAATGGCGGAGCTGGAACTGAAGGAGATGAAAGGCGAGCTGCACCGGGCATCCGATGTGGAGGCAATCGTAACAGACCATGTTCTGTATATGCGATCTATGATGATGGCGATGCCTGGAAAGTTGGCGGTCGATCTTGCGGCCATCCAGACAGCCCCGGAGGCAGCGGAGCGCATAAAGCAGGAGGTCTACTACATTTTGAACAATCTGTCAAGCTACCGCTACGACCCGGACGAATACAAGCGGCGCGTAAGGGAAAGGCAGGGTTGGAATGAACGGCGAGAGGAAGAAAGCGAAGAATACTAAGCGTCGCCTCCGTCCAATAGACCGCACCTGCGAACGCGCTTTTAGTAACTGCACGCCACCGGCTGACCTTACCGTTTCAGAATGGGCAGAAGCACACCGCGTGCTTTCGAGGGAAAACAGCGCCGAGGCAGGCCCGTGGCGAAATGCCCGGACACCTTACCTCGTGGATATTATGGATGCCTTTACCGATCCAAAGGTGGAGAAAATCAGCCTTGTGGCATCGTCCCAGGTCGGCAAATCCGAACTGGAACTGAACATCATCGGCTATATCATCGACCAAGACCCCGGCAGTATTCTGTATATACAGCCCACGGTCGACGATGCAAAGAAGTTCTCCCGGCTGAGAATAGCACCGATGATCCGGGACAGCGTGACGCTGCGCAGAAAGGTCGCAGATATAAAGAGCCGGGACAGCGGCAACACTATGCTGCAGAAGTCTTTTCCTGGCGGTATGCTGACGATCGTCGGCTCGAACAGCGCCAGCGGCCTGGCTTCCACGCCTGCCAAGTATGTGCTTGGCGACGAACGAGACCGCTGGGCGTTATCTGCCGGCACCGAGGGTGATCCTTGGAAGCTGGCTGAGGCACGAACGACGACCTTCTATAACTCAAAGATGGTGGATGTGTCAACCCCCACCGATAAGGGTGCCAGCAACATCGAGAAATCCTTTAACGAGGGCACTCGTGAGCGGTGGTGCCATAAGTGTCCGCACTGCGGTGAATACTCAAACATCGTTTTTGACGACATAAAGTTTGAGTTCGATACCGTGGGCAGCGGAAGAAAAAAAGACTATATTGTAACATCTGTTTCGTGGTGCTGTCCCGAATGCGGATGCCTAACCTCAGAAGAAGAAATGCGCAAGCAACCGGCAAAGTGGATCGCAGAGAATCCGAATGCCTACCAAAAAGGGCACCGGTCTTTCTGGCTGAACGCCTTTTCCTCCCCTTGGCAGGGTTGGTCGAAGGTCGTGTATGCGTTCCTGGTTGCCCGCAAAGATCCGCAGCGCCTAAAGGTTGTGTATAACACGATGCTTGGCGAATTGTGGGAAGATCGTGGCGACCTGGAGGACGAGGACACAATGCTTGCCCGCCGAGAGGACTATGGCACACGAGAGGACGGAACACCGATAGAATTGCCTGACGGCGTGTTGGTGCTGACCTGCGGCGTTGATACGCAGGACGACCGTTTGGAGTATGAGGTGGTTGGACACGGCCACTACGGTGAAACCTGGGGCATTAAGAAGGGCATTGTTATGGGTGATCCCGGCTATAACGAGCCTTGGGAGCGCCTGGACGATGTTGTAAGCCACATTTACAAGTTCAAAGATGGCACCGGGCTTTCGATCTCCATGACATTCGTGGATTCCGGCGGTCATAAAACACAATATGTTTATAATCAATGCCGAGCACGCCTACAGAGGCGTGTTTTTGCTATCAAAGGACAGGGCGGCGACGGTATTCCATACACCAAACCGCCTAGCAAAGTCAAGATTATGGTCAACGGCAAAGCCATCGGGCAAACATGGCTCTACTCCATCGGCGTAGATGCCGGTAAGGCGGACATTATGGGTGCCCTAAAGGTGCAGGATCCGGGACCAAAATACTGCCACTTCCCAAAAGGTGTGGATCGTGGATACGACAACGCATTTTTCACTGGCCTGCTCTCCGAAAAGCTGGTTATGAAGTCCGAACGAGGGCGCACACGCTGGGCTTGGGTTAAATTGCCCGGCCACGAACGCAACGAGGCGCTCGATTGCCGCAATTATGCGATGGCTGCGCTGCGCGTCCTTGACCCGGATATGGATAAAGTGGCTGCACGGCTTCGCCAAAAGGCTGACAGCAAGGCACCAACGCAGGCTGCAGAGCCTAAAAGACGAAAAAAAATAAGCCGGAGCGCTGCTGCCGGTGATGATTGGTAGGAGGTATGCACCAAATGTCTTATAAGACCAAGGCAGAAATTCAGCTTGACATTGAATTCCACAAATCTGCAAAGCAAAAGCTGCAGAAAGCTTATCTTGCTATTGCGGATGGCGGCGTTCAGTCCTATTCCATCGGCTCCCGGTCGCTGACCAAGCACGACCTTGAGAAGATCCGGGCGGAAATCGCAGGGCACGACAAGGCTATCGGCGAACTGACCGCTGCGCTTAACGGCAAAGGCCGCCGCAGAGCCGTCGGCATTGTCCCCTGCGATTGGTAATTTGGAGGTGTAACCATTGATAACACATGATATTGATCTTTGCATCGGCCTTGCAAAGCAAGAAAATTCCTTAACGGTGAAGAGCTGCGACACAGGCATAAACATCCGTGTCGCTTTGTTCGTATGCCGGCACGGAGCATTTATGGATAAGCACGAAGCTTATACCATACCGCAGGGCTGCACACCGGTGCTTAGAATCTCAAAGCCGGACAAAACATACTGCATCCAGGAAGGCACAGTACAGTCCAACCGGCTGATTTTTGCACCCAAACCGCAGGCTTTCACAGCGGCGGGAACAGCGAAGGCGGAGGTTTCCTTGTTTGCAGAGGATGGTCGCCGGGTAACGAGCGCCACTTTTGACATTATCATTCCCCCGGAATGCGTGTGCGATTGCGGAACGGAATCCGGCAGCTATGTTGATGTTATGTCTGAGCAGATCCGTGCAGCTATCGAAGCCGCTGAGCGTGCGGAGGAAGCCGCAAAACGAGCCGAGGAAGCCACCGATGCCGACAATATTGCGCAGGCTGTAAGCGAATATCTTACTGAGAATCCTCCCGCTCCCGGTCCTGCCGGTCCTGCTGGACCTACCGGCGAAAAAGGTGAAAAGGGTGAAAAGGGCGAGCCTGGCGCTATTAAGTTTATTATCGTTAAGGAATTGCCTGCTGCTGGTGATGGCGATGCCATTTACCTATTGCCTGCTACTACAGGCGGCGGCAACAACAATTTCGAGGAGTATATCTTTACTGAGAACGGCTGGGAGTGCATCGGCAGCGCTGGTGTGGAAGTAAACCTTGACGATTATGTCAAGAACACTGACTATGCCACTGCTGATAAGGCTGGCGTGGTTAAGGTTGGCACTGGCTTGTCAGTTGGTACAGACAATAAACTGCAAATCCAATACGCAGACAAAAACGCCATCAAAAACAAGCTTGCCTACCGAGACCCTCTTGTACCGCGCTTCATTGACGATATTGTCAAAACTGGTATCACTACCAATCAGATCCCCCTCACCGACGAAGAAAAGCAAGCCGCAAAGGACTGGCTTGGCGTAGTCGATGGCGGTGGTGCTGAGCCTATTTGGGAAGAAGTCGCAAAGCATACCATCGAAGCCGAAACAACTACTTGGAGTTATAGCTTTGAAGCAACAGATGAAATTTTAGTTATTGCTACGGGCTTGTTGTGTAATAAAGACTTGATAAGCATTGAGATGTGCGTTAATACTGGAGTGTTAAGTCAAGGCGGTAACTGTGTAACCACGGGTAATATGCTACATACTGCGGCTGGAACTACACTAAGAGCGCATATTAAGGCGATTGATGATGGCTTATTTAAGTGCGAACATGGCGAATATGGCGGAGCTAGCGCTTGCGTCTGGAAAGGCGGCGTAGGCTATCATAATACGCCAAACTCTACAACTAGAAAGATTACAAGGTTTAGCATTGCCGCTAATTCGTATGCCACAAACAAACTCAAGGCGGGAACTATTACCATAAAACGGCGTGTGAATTAAGGAGGTAGCTTATGATATACGAAAATGGAATCCCTAGAGAGGAAACCCCCGCCGAAATCGCAGAAATGGAAAAACAAGCAAACCTTGCTGCTATTGTGGAGCGTTCCCGTCCGCTGACGGAAGCCGAGGTATCTCGTATGCTGATTACTCAGCATATTAACACGCTTACCGTGGACGATAATATCGCCCTTCGGATGAGGGAATACTACCCCGAATGGACACCGAACACAGCCTATTCCGTTGGCTTCAAGGTGCAGTACAATGGCAATCTTTGGCGTGTGCTTCAAGCCCATACAGCGCAGGACGGATGGCAACCCGAAAATGCCCCTGCTCTGTGGGAGCAGATTAACGAAACTCACAGCGGCGAACTGACAGACCCAATTCCGTACAACGGCAATATGGCTCTGGAAAACGGCAAGTATTACATCCAAGACAATGTGATTTACTTGTGCAACCGTGATACCGTGAATCCCGTGTACAATCCTCTGGCGGAGCTGGTGGGGCTGTATGTGGAAACAGTCTAAGAGAATATCGAAAGCCGATCGAAAGGACGGCTTTTTGATATAGAACTGAAGAAAGGAGGGAGAGCGTTATAAAAGCACAAGTTAAGCGAAAAATCGCACTCAATCCCATCAATAAGGGCTACTCAGATGCCGGTGCCAGCTATACCAAGAGGGCGCTAAAAGGATTCCGTGCATCTTCCGGCAGCCCTGCCGAGGACATCAACGAAGCCAATTACACGCTGCGACAGCGCAGCCGGATGCTGTACATGGCGGCACCCATTGCCACAGCAGCACTTAAACGGCAGCGGACAAATGTTGTCGGCAACGGTCTGCGGCTGAAATCCACCATCAACCGGGAATTGCTTGGCATGACCCCGGAGGCGGCGGAAGAGTGGCAGAAGCGCACCGAGGCAGAATTCGCCTTGTGGGCGGAGCGTAAAGATTCCTGCGATGCTACCGGCATCAATGACTTTTACGGTCTGCAGCAGTTGGCAATGTTGGCTTGGCCTATGTCTGGCGACTGCTTTTGCTTATTCCGCCGGTATGAATCCACCCCGATGCAGCCGTATACATTGCGCTTGCATCTGATTGAAGCCGACCGGGTGCGAACACCCACAGCTGGTGGCGGCATTCCAATGCTGACAACGACCGGAACGGCTAAGAACGGCAACACCATTTATGACGGTGTGGAAGTGGACAAAAACGGACGGATCGTTGCGTATCATATTGCAAACACCTACCCGTTCCAGAACACTTTGAAGCCGACTGAGTTTGCGAGGGTGGAGGCATACGGCAAAAAGACCGGCTTACCGAACATCCTGCACATTATGGATTCCGAGCGGTGCGAGCAGTATCGTGGCGTTCCTTATCTGGCGCAGGTTATGGAACCGCTGTTGCAGATGCGCCGGTATACAGAAGCGGAAATTATGGCTGCCATCGTGCAATCATTTTTCACGGCTTTTGTCAAGACCGCCGGAGATACCACGGAGATGCCGTTTGGTGAGCCTGCCAGCGACGATGCGCAGGAAGTCAGCAGAGATCCCTCTGACTACGAAATGGGTCCTGGTAACACCATTATTATGGAACCCGGCGAGGATGTTGCCTTCGGCAGTCCTACGCACCCCAACACAGGGTTTGAAGTATTTATGCGTGCCCTATGTGAGCAGGTCGGCGCAGCGCTGGAAATCCCGGCAGACTTGCTGATTATGTCCTTCAATTCGAGTTATTCCGCATCGAGGGCAGCGCTTCTGGAAGCGTGGAAAGCCTTTAGGATGCGCCGGGAATGGCTGACCAAGAGTTTCTGCCGCCCGGTATACGAAGTATGGATGACCGAAGCTGTGGCTCGTGGGCGCATCATTGCACCCGGTTTCTTAACGGACCCGCTCATTCGGCAGGCATATTTGCAGAGCGAGTGGATCGGCCCGTCGCAAGGACAGCTTGACCCGACTAAGGAAGTACAAGCTGCACAGCTGGCTGTTGAAAACGGCTTCTCTACCCGCGAAGCTGAAGCAATCCGCTTGAACGGCAGCGAGTATGCATCCAATGTAGACAAACTGAAGTCTGAAAATGAACGGCTCCGGGAGGCGAACGGAGCGACCGAGAAATCTTCGGCACCTCAACCCACACCGCCTCAAGATCCGGAAGGCCCCGAAGAAGAATAGCAAAGGAGTGATAATGTGCCCAAAAACACGAGAACACCGCTGATCCCCTATAACATCGTGGTGGACGAGGAAACCAACAGCGCCGAGATCAATATGTACGGCGAAGTTGTGGCAACGCGTCCCATCGATTGGTGGACCGGCGAACCCATCCCCGGTAATTTCATCGCACAGGATGAATTCCTGCGTGATCTGGAAGAACTCGCAGGCAAGGACAGCATTACAGTGCATATCAACAGCGTGGGTGGCGATATGTACGCAGGTATTGCAATTTATAACCGGCTGAAAGGGCTGGCGGCAAAAGTTACGACCATCAATGATGGCCTGGCTGCATCCGCTGGCTCTTTGATTTTCATGGCAGGCGACACCCGCAAGGTCAACGCAGGCAGTAACCTTATGATCCACGGCGCTGCCGGTTTCCTGTACGGCTATTACCAGGTGCAGGACTTGACCGCCATTAAGAAGCAGCTGGAAGCCCACAACAAGGCTGGCATCAACATCTACGCCGAGGCTACCGGCAGGGACAAGGATGCCATCAAGTCTATGGTGGACAAGGAAACTTGGCTGACCGGTGCTGATGCTGTGGAGGCAGGCTTTGCCCACGAGGTCATCGGCGAGGATGCGCCCGTTTCTATGAGCCTGACCCCGGACAAGGCGCACATCATCGTAAATGGTGTGTCTATGTCCTGCCGAGGGCTGTCCAACATTCCGGCCGGCATCGAGGTTATGCCCGCCGCACCCGTATCTAATGCAGCGCCTCAGCTGCCGATAGATAACAACAACCAAATTCATACAAGGAGTGAAGAAGAAATGCCCATCACCAATGTGGACGAACTGAGAGCCGCACACCCCGACCTGGTTGCCCAGGTAGAGAACGCTGCTCGCACCGAGGGCGCAAACACCGAACGCGCCCGCATCCAGGGCATCGAGGCGATCCAGAATGCGATTGCTGACAATGCCCTTATCACCGACGCCAAGTTTGGCGCAAATCCCTTGACTGCCGAGCAGTTGGCTTTCAAGGCTATGCAGGCACAGGCTGCCATCGGCAACACCATGGTGAACAACCTGGCTACCGACACTGCGGCATCCGGTGCAGAAGCTGTGGTTACTGCGCCTAACGCAGGTCCCGAGGTAAAGGATGAAGATCCTACCGATGCAAAGGCAGCGGTTGATGAAGCCGTCGCACTGTTTAACAAGATGAATGGAGGTAACAAGTAATGAGCAAAGCACTGAACGAATCCCTGGGCACCGTCGGCTATGACAAGCTGTTCGTCGAGAACATCCCCGAGGCCGATGTCGTAACTGTAAAGCTGACCGCCGCTGGTGTGGTAAAGCGTGGCACTGTGCTGACCGGCACTCCCGGCGGTGAGGATTTCGCCGCTCTGGCCGCTGCTGCAAGTGCTGAAAAGGCACTGTATGTTTTGGCAGAGGACTGCGACACCGCAGCTGACGCTGTCGGCATTGCATACCGCACCGGTCATTTCAACCGTGGCGCACTGATCGTTGCCGACGGCTACGAACTGACTGCTGCCGACGAAGAAATCCTGCGTAAGAGCGGCATTCTGCTTGCAGATGCCATTGAATACTAAGAGGAGGTAACAAACTATGCCTTTCAATTTTTATGAAACTCATAACCTGCTGATGGCGGTGGAGCAGCTGACTCCCCCCACTACTTTCCTGCGTGATCGCTATTTCCCGACCAACGATGCTACCGATGTCTTTGCTACCAACGATGTGCTGGTAGAGTACAAGGATGGCAGCAAGCGCGTTGCTCCCTTCGTCGCACCCCGCAAGGGCGGCGTAACTGTTCTGCGCAACGGCTACGAAGTGCAGCGCTTTGAGCCTCCCTTCATTGCGCCCCGCCGTATGCTGACCATCGACGATCTGAACAAGCGTGGCTTCGGTGAGGCTCTGTTGTCTCAGCTGACCCCCGAACAGCGTCAGCGTGCCCTAGTACTCAAGGATGCACAGGAGCTGTCCGAAATGATCACCCGCCGCGAGGAGGCTATGGCTGCGGAAGTCATGCAGACCAACGGCTGTGTTATGAAGCACATCGCCGATGATGCGGATGTTTCCGACGACAAGCACATCTCTTTTGCTAACGGCGACAGCTCCTGGCAGTACACTCCCACTGGCGACTGGAGCAAGGACTATACCGGCGTCGGTGCTGATCTGGGTGCTATGGCCCGCTTGCTGACCAAGCGTGGTCTGGCTGCATCCGATCTGGTTGTCGGTGCTGACGCTGCCGATGCCGTCCTGGGCAATGCCGAGATCCAGAAGCTGCTGGACATCAACAACTACAATGCCGGCCGCATTGATCCTGCAACCCTGCCCAATGGCGCTACCCATATCGCCACCCTGAATGTCAATGGCCGTTTGATCGATGTTATCTGCTACGACGAGGAGTACACCGAGGGCAGCGAGGTTAAGTCCTACATTGATCCCAAGACTGTCATTCTGACCGCTCCCGGCGCTGGCCGCACTCTGTACGGTGCTGTTTCCCAGGTCGAGCAGGCTGACGGTATGTTCCATACCTACACCGGCAAGCGCGTGCCCAAGTATCTGTCCAACGCCGAGGGCAACACCCGCTCTCTGACGCTGACTTCTTGCCCGCTGCTGATTCCCAAAAACAAGAATCCCTTCATCGTCGCAAAGGTTCTGGGCTAAGGAGGAATTCGCATGATCAAAATCGTCCGAGGCGTTTATGGCTTTCTGGATAATGACGGCATTGTCCGTCCTAAGACAGAAGCCGACGAGCCTTTTGAGCTTCTGCCGGAGCAGGAGGCACGATTGGTAAAGCTTGGCGTTGCACAATATGTGGGTAATGTCAAGAGCGAGCAGAATTCGGTGGAAACCGAGCGGGAGGAGTTTGCGGATGGTCCCATCGGCATTGACGATGCACCCACCGACGAGCGCCCCCTGGCTGAGCACACTGTCAAGGAACTGCGCGAGATCGGCAAGGAATACGGCCTGACCTTTAAGGTTGGCATTTACAAGGTTGATATGGTGAAAGCCATTGAGGCTGCCGAGGCTGAACTGAACATCAGCGCCGAGGACGAGGATGGCGAATCCGCTCCCGTGTTCGATGCATCCGAGGCGGTGCAGTAATGGGATTCAAAGATATGGTGGCGACAGATGTTGCCGCCACTTTTCTTGGCAAGGATTTCTTCGGAGAGCCTTACCGGGTCGAGGGAAAAACCATTCTCATTGTCGTCGATAATGACGAATTGAAAGAACGGCAGGGCGGGCAGGATTTGGCGGTCGCAGAAAGTTCGACCCTATTTTATGCCAGCGTTGCGGATCTTCCTCCCCGGAAAGCCCCCGGCTCAAGTCTGAATATCAATGGTCGTGAGTGTATCATCGACGATTGGAAGGAAGATATGGGCGTGGCAACAATCGTCCTCCGGGAAAACATTGTAGCGTAAGGAGGGAAGCGCTTTGTCTATCGTAAAACTTTTGGATGATGTAACCAAATGGGCGCGTGATAACATCTGCTCAAAAATCGAGCTGAAAGTGCCGCCCCCAAATGGTGAGCCGAACGATTACGACTACCAGTACAAAACGGCAAACCCCGTGGCGTTCACAATGTTCGTCCCTACTGAGGACAGGCTGCCGAAGGGCGTTCCGTCGGCGTTTCCGTCTTTGTGCGTCCGTTTCCTTGAGGGTGAAGATAATTTGACCTCAATGAACGGAACCATCGGGATTCAGTTTTTGCTTTCTGCATGGAATCCCGGCAACCACAGTTCAGATTCTTTTGTTATGCAACCGGACGGATCGTTCCGCAAGGGTACCGGCCCGAATGCAAAAGAGCAGTTTGAACGCAACGGCGAGGGCTGGAGGGACATTTGGAACTTCGCAGACATTGCCGTGCAGGCTATTGAGAGCGTAACCAATATTTCCGGATATAAAATTGACCGCTCTGTTCCTGTAAAATTTGGCCCACTGACCGAACAAGAGGCAGTTCCGGACTACTACCCGTTCTGGTTTACTTGGGTAACATTCCAGCTAAAATATCCGCTGGTGCGGAAAATTGAAAATGCAAACGAATTCCTTTAAGGAGGGAAATAAATGGACTACAAACACGGCACTTATGGCGAGTTTGCGGCAAGCATTGGCGCTTTGGCTACGCAGAGCGGCACTGTGGCTGTCTATGTGGGCGTTGCACCCATCAACCTTGTCAGAGGCTATGCACAGTATGTGAATAACCCTGTCAAGCTGATTGACTACGCATCCGCTACCCGCTATATGGGCTATTCCAAGAATTGGGCACAGTTCGATCTGTGCGAAGCAATCAAGCTTCATTTCAACAACCCCCTGGGCAATGTCGGTCCCATCGTAGCTATCAATGTCCTCGATCCTGCTACTCACAAGAAGGATGCACAGACTACCAAGAGTCTGTCCTTCGTGAATGGTCGCGCCGCATTTGAGAGCGACACGATCATCCTCGACACCCTGGTGCTGGCTGACAAGGTAGAGGGCACTGATTTTGCCATCGATTACGACTTCACCAAGGGTCAGGTCATTATCAACAGCATTGGCGATGCCATTACCGGCACCGTTGAGGCTACCTATTCCGAGGTCGATACCGCAAAGCTGACCAAGCAGGATATTATCGGCGGTGAAACCGCATCCGGTGAGTATTCCGGTCTTGGCTGCATTGGCCTGGTGTACCAGGAACTGAATCTCATTCCCAACATCATCAGCTGCCCCGGTTGGAGCCACGATCCCGAGGTCTACAACGCTATGCTGACGGCCGGCACTAAGATCAACGGTCATTGGGATGCTATCGTCTGCGCCGATATTCCTGTTCTGGATGGTACCACTAAGGTTGACACCATCGAGGCGGCAAAGAAGTGGAAAACCGAAAACGCATACATCAGCGAGAGAGCCAAGGTGTTCTGGCCTATGGCAAAGGACAACGAGGGCAATACCTACCACGGCTCCACGCTGTGCGTGTGGCAGATGCTGAATGTGGACGCACAGAACGACGGCATTCCTATGGAAAGCCCCTCCAACAAGCCTGTGCCCGTTGTCAAGCAGTATTTCGGCGAGGGCAGCACCAACCGCGGCTTCGATCAGAAGCGGGCTAACGAACTGAATGCTGACGGCATTACCACCGTCGTGTTTTGGGGCGGTCTGTGGGTGCTGTGGGGTCCTCACACCGCTGCCTATAAGTTCGGCGCTATCACCGACAACCGTGTGGTGTTTGACAACTCCATCCGGCTGATGATGTATGTGTCCAACAGCTTCCAGCAGGAGCACGCACTGACCATCGACCAGCCTATGACTAGAGCGCTGGCTGACACGATCAAGAATCGTGAGCAGGAAAAGATGGATGCTCTGGCTGCCGTCGGTGCTTTCATCGGCACTCCCGTCGTTGAGTTCACCGAATCTGCCAACAGCACCGGCGATCTGGTAGAGGGCAACTTTACCTGGGGCTTCAAGGGCACGCCCACTCCGCCTTTCAAGAGCGGCACTATGAAGGTCGCTTACACCACGGAAGGCTTTGACAGCTATTTTGGGGAGGTGTAATGAATGTCTAAGTTTGTTAACATCAGCGGCCCTGTCATTGGCGTTACCGTCTATGTCAACAATAAGTTGGTAGCACGAGATACCGCCATCACCCTGCCCGAAGTTACCCCGGTAACGGCTGACCTTTCGGCTATGGGTACTTTAAGCCTGCCTATTTGGCAGCTGATCGAGAACATGGAAACCGCCATCACCAAGATTGGCGTTGACCTGGGTCTCCGCTCCATCATCAAGCCGGACATGAAGCCTCTGGAGTTCCGTTGGGTGCAGACCGTTACCGATGCAAACGGCACCACCAAAAATGTGGGCTGCAAGGCCTTCATCACCGGCATTCCCAACAAGATCCCCGGCATCGGTTTGACTGTTGGCGAAACTAGCGAGACTGAGTGCACCATTGCAACCACTCGCTACAATCTGTTCGTGGACGGCCATGAAATGTTCAAGATTGACCGTCTGGCAGGTATTATCCGCATTGCGGGTAAGGACTATGCAAAACTCAACAGTTTGCTGTAAGTAAAATAAATTGACCCCGCCGGTAATGCTGGCGGGGTCTTTGTAACCACGAAAGGAGAAAACAATGAGCAACAAAATCACACTTCAGGAGCCGATCACTATCAACGGCAAGCAAGTGAACGAACTGTCCTACGATGCACTGCAGATCACTGCTGCGCAGTTTTCCGAGGCTTGCGCCCGCAGTGCTGCGATTGACAAAAACAAGACCTTCTCTTTCAAGATGCGTGAGAATGACTACTCTCTGCATCTTTACCTTGGTATGATGGCGATCATCGCTGTCAACCCCGAAATCGACATTGCAGACCTTGAGCGGATCAAGGGCTTTGATGTGCTGGCTATTGCCGACATCGGTATGCTTTTTACATTACGGAGGTCGGTGGCAACCTCCGAGGAAAGCAACTCCGAAGAGCAGTAAGAGAATACAGCCAATATTACCACAGCAGCATTCGTGATGTAGAACAGGAACGCCTGATATTCTTTCTAAGGGATTACGGAGAGGCTGTGGAAGAAGCGAAAGAGCGGCAAAACAAACAAAAAGCCGCTATGGCTTCAAGACCTAAATACAGACCAAAACGCCACAGATAGCCATGAATGGAGGTGGTTAAGTGGCAGGTAAATCCAAGGTTTTGTCTACGATCGTCAGTATTGCAGGCGAAATAAGCCCGACACTAGGTAAATCCATAGGAGAACTTGAGAAGAAATTTGAGGGTGTCAATACAAAGGCACTGGCTGTTGGCGCATCCATTGGTGCAATCGCAGTAGGCACCGGCGCTGCAGTAGTGGGAGCCACAAAGCACCTTGCCAAATTAGGCGACGCCTATAATTCCGCCGTCAACGACATTGCCGCAAAAACCGGCGCGGTGGGGCAGGAATTGGAGGGTATGTCCGATGTCCTAAAGGATGTCTACGGCAGCAACTTCGGCGAGAGTATGGAAGATGCGGCCGCCGGCATTACATCGATCTACCAAGCTACAGGCTTGACAGAGGACGCACTTGCCGAAACAACCAAAGCAGCCTATGCGCTGTCTGATACCTTCGGTTACGATATTGCCGAAAGCGCCAGAGCCGCAAAGGCTATGATGACCAATTTCGGCGTGACCGGCGAGGAAGCTATGGGGCTGATTGCCGCCGGCGCACAGAATGGCCTGGACTATTCCGGTGAGCTGATCGACAGTATCAATGAGTATTCCGTGCAGTTTGCAAAGCTGGGCTTTTCTGCTGATGATATGTTCAGCATCTTCCAGCAAGGTGCAGATTCCGGTGCGTGGAACCTTGATAAGGTCGGCGATGCAATCAAAGAGTTCTCCATCCGTTCTATTGACGGAAGCAAGACCACAACGGAGGCATTTGCAGCCCTTGGCTACAATGCTGATGAAATGATGGCAACATTTGCCGCCGGTGGAGATGGCGCAACTGCCGCTTTCCAAGATGTGCTTAGCACACTGATGGATATGGACGACCAGGTGAAGCGTGACGCTCTTGGTGTAAGCCTATTCGGTACGCAATGGGAGGATCTTGGCACGGAGGCTATGGCCGCCCTTACTGACATAAACGGCGAAGCCTATAACACCGAGGATGCACTCGGTAAAATCAACGCTGTCCAGTTTGACAATATGGCGGACGCTTTTGAGAGCATCAAGCGGCAGGCAGAGGTTGCTCTGTTGCCTGTTGCGTCCACCATTGCGAATGCGTTTACGCAAATTGCCCCGGTAATAGGCAGCTTGTTTGAGAAGCTGGGACCAATAATCGAACAGGCAACCGCTATGGCGATGCCCTTCATTACGCAATTCCTTGATGGGATGATGGGGGCACTGGAAATGGTGATGCCGATGGTGCTTGAATTGGCAGACGCACTTCTGCCGATGCTGTCCGCATTCATCAGTCAATTATTGCCCCCATTGCTCGATTTGATCAATCAGCTATTACCGCCCTTGATGGACATTCTAGTGGCAATTTTGCCTCCTATTATGAGCATTTTAACCGCTATTTTGCCTATGCTTATTCAGGTCGCAAATATAGTGTTACCGGTGCTCGTAAATATAATCCACGCATTGTTGCCAGCAGTGGAGCCTATTCTGAATGTTCTTATGATGCTGCTGAATGATGTGATTATGCCTATTCTTCCTCCCATTTTGCAGCTGGTAGAATCGCTGTTGCCTCTGATAGAACCACTCTTGACGATCATTGTTGCGCAGATGAAGCCGATGCTTGATATGTTGCAACTACTGGCACCGGTTATCGCTGAGATCGTCGGCTGGATTGCCGAGATCGTTGGCTGGGTTGCAGACGGTCTGAACTGGGTGGTAAGCCTTATCTTTGGTAATGGATCGGACGAGATTGCTGACACCGCTAAAGCAAAAGGCTACGCAACAGGTGGCTTCACGAACGGCCTGAGTATTGCCGGTGAAGATCCCCGATACCCGACCGAGGCTGTTATCAGCTTCAACCCTGCATACCGCCAGCAGAACCTTTCCTATTGGGCAAAGGCGGGCCGTATGTTGGGTGCGGATACGGCTGATTACTTCCTTGGCGTCGGTGGCGGAAGCGGAACATCCATTGACCTTGGCGGTGTTACTTTTGCACCGAACATCACGATTACCGGCAACACCGACAAGAACACAATTATGCAGGCTATCGAAGAAGAATATCCGGAATTCCTCGATATGCTCGAAGAATACCTTGTAGAGAGGGGGAGCGTTGTATATGCATGAGCACATCACAGCTGAGGGCGATACTTTTGACTCCCTCGCTTTGCGGTATTACGAAAGGGAGCGCCTAGCAAGCAGGATCATCCAGGCGAACCCGGAATACTGCGACACTTTGATTTTTGAGGCAGGCATCAAACTGTACATACCGGATGTCAGTACCGTTGAAAAGCCGGAGACCCTGCCTCCCTGGAGGCGTGCATAATGATCCAGGTTATATACAACGGCGTAGACATTACTGGTAATGTTTCAATCAGCCGATGCTATCACGATATGTACGCATCCGGAAGGTCAGATACATTACACCTGCGGCTGAGCGATGCCAGGAATTTGTGGGATTCATGGTCTCCGCAGAGGGGCGATGAACTGCAAATCGTATACGGCGCAATCAACACGGGTGCTATGTTTGTTTCTTCCACAAGACCGGAGAACGGTGCAATCAGCATTACTGCGCAGGCTGCGCCTTTCTCCGGATTTGATTTGCAAAATAAAGCGTGGCAACAAGTCCACTTGCTGCAGATCGGTCAAGAGATCGCCCAACGGAACGGCTTGAAATTCACAAGCTATGGCGTTGAGGATCGGCTATATCCGTACATCATCCAAAACAACGAGGGCGATTTCCATCTGCTACACCGCCTGGCGCTTCGTGAGGGCTGTTCTATCATCATCTATGATAAGAACCTTATCCTTTACGATGAGCGGTATATGGAGGCGCAGAAGCCGCGTGAGACACTCAATTTGGGCATAGATGCTATGTACAAGTTCGATGATCGTCGATTCAGCCTGTATGGAGCTTGCACCGTTGCAAATGACACATATTCCGGCACATTCTCCGTTGACAACGGATCTGCCCGCATATACCGACCCGAAAATGTCGGCAGTATCGGCAGTAACGGTGAGGCGCAGCGGTTTGCAAAGAACCTGCTGCGGTCTGTGAATAAGGGGTGCTATTGCGGACACATTCATTCACGCATCCTTCCCGGCTATGCGGCAGGATCGATGGTAGCGCTGAACAGTCCCCGCACACCGTCCTGGAATGGCGCTGTGTTCATTGAGCATTTGCGCAATGACTACGCAAAGGGGAAAAGCAAGATCTTCTTTAGGAAACCGCTGGAGGGGTATTGATATGATCAGAAAAGGTAAAGTCTCGACCGTTTCCGCTGACGGAAAGACGGTCATGGTAACACCATATTCCGGCGGCATCGTAACGGCACCCCTTGTTGTCCCGTTCTTTTTGATAGGCGCACTGCCTATCAACACTCCGGTGGTTTATGCCACATTCGACGATAATACTGGTATCGTGCTTTCAAGAGCCGACGGCGATTGGAACCACGGACTACAACCTATTGAGGAGGGTTGACGGTGAAATTTCAAGCACAATGGGGTCCGAAAGGCTTTCTTGTTACTCCCGAAAAAATAGTGACATTCGATGGCTTTTCGACATCGATCGAGCTGAACGAGGATAGCGAGAACGACACGAGCGGAACTCCGCCCACAAATACCAAAGGCAGAAAACCGCAGAGCGTGAATCTGTCTATTACCTATATCCGCGCCGCTGGTGTTGACCCAAGAGGGCAGTTTGATGAATGGTCCTCCCTTGTTGGAAAAGCATATCCCTTCTACATTTCCGGCAAGCGGTTTGGCCCGGAGAGCCTCCGGCTGAAAAAGGTTGATTTGTCGGACTTGTGGTTGAGCAACGACGGATCTTTTTTACGCTGCACCATTGCGGTCAGCTTTGATGAATATACGCCGACCAAAGGAACAACTACTCCCGTATATATCACGCCACCCGCTACCGAGCCTGTTTCTCAAAGGCAGAAAGACTATAGAGATCAAAAGCAAATGCGTCTGCTGGAAGAGAAAGAGAGAGCTATGCAGGAAAACTACGAAAGCCGGGTACAGCTCGCTAAGGCCAATGCTACCAAGATCGGCGGCGGTATGGGCAGCGGTGGTGGCGGCGGTTATAAGTACCGAGATGAGAATCTAATACATTCGACAACATAAAGGAGTGATCCCATTGAGAGCAAGCGGCAACGGAAAACCGCGCGTATGCGCCGAGAACTTATTGAAGTGTGTACGCGGAGAGGTCCCATACGAGCGCATTAAAGGTATTGCACCGCGTATTGTCGATGCTCCTTATACCGAGGCCAGGCAAGCATTTGTGCAGGATTCAAGCCTGCTGATCGAAATTTATGAGCCCAGGGCAAGGCTGGATTATATCGATCTGATACCTGCGGACGGAGCGCAGGGAGGATTCAACATTGCTATGGAGATTACAGAAAAGGAGGAATAAGATATGGCTGATTTTGATTTTGTGGAAACAGACAGCGCAAAGCTGTATTCGACAGTAATTGAATCTTTGATGGACAGCTGTCAAGAGGCGTTATATCCCGGCGACGAGCGCCGTATTTTCGGCGAGGCACTTGTTGCCCTGCTGGTCAGCCTTTACAGCGAGTTCAATGACAAGATGAAGCAGCGCACCCTGCGATATGCTCGTGGTACCGTTCTGGATGCCCTTGGCGAAAGATACAATGTTGCCCGCATTGAGCCTACGAGCGCAACTGCGATGTTCCGCTTTTCTGTGGCAGAGGCACATAGTGAAAACATTATCATCCCTGTCGGCACCCGCGTTACCGCTGATGGTTCCGTGTATTTTGAAATGCAGGAAGCTGCGGTGCTTTCCGCCGGAGATATATACATCGATATTCCCGGTGTATGCTCTGAGGGTGGTGCCGAGCACAACGGTTTGATGCCTGGTAGCATTTCAGCGCTTGTTGATTTGATCCCGTACATCGCAAGCGTTACAAACACCACCGCGACTATCGGCGGCGACGATGGAGAGCCCTACACCGACGAGGGCGATGCTAAATTCCGCGAGCGAATCCGCCTCGCTGCGGCTACCCTTTCCACGGCAGGTCCCGAGAATGCATACCGGTACTTTGTTATGTCTGCAGATCCCGACATCATTGATGTCGCCGTCGAATGCCCGGAGGAACAACCCAATGTGGTAAATCTGTACCCGCTTATGAGTGGTGGCGAACTTCCCGGCGAAGATGTGCTGAAGAAGGTGCTGGACACGCTGTCCGATGATGTGCGCCCTATGACCGATAAGGTCAACGCACTTTCTCCGGCGGTGGTCGAGTATGAAGTGGAAATCAAATATTATTGCACCAAAGACGATGAAGCCGCAACGATAGAAGCTATCGAGGGAGAGGGCGGTGCAATCGATCAATATAACGAATGGCAGACGGCCGCACTGGCACGGGACATCAACCCGGATCAGCTGCGCCGTTTTATTTTGGCTCCAACAAGCGGAACTGGAGCGATGCGTGTGGATGTGGTCAAGCCGACCTTTGCTGAACTTACAAAGGCGCAGGTCGCAAAGCTGTCCGGCACGCCGGTTGTTTCTCACGAGGTGGTGAGCTGGTGAAACTGTCAAATTTGGAGTTCATAAAGCTACTCCCACAGTTTATGCAGGACGATGCCGCAGTTCGTGGCTTGGCAACCGCCATTGACAAGATCGTTCCCGACCTTGCCGATGCTATTAAGAAGCTGTCTACCTGGGACCATATCGACACTCTGTCGGAAGCGGAACTGGACGACCTCGCATGGGAGCTAAATATCCTTTGGTACGACACCGGCGCACCTATCGAAGTCAAGCGGAATATCATTCGTGACAGCGACAAGGTATACAAGAAACTCGGCACCAAATGGGCTGTTGAGAATGTGATAAACACCTATTTTGGCGATGGCTATGTTGAGGAGTGGTTCCAGTACGGCGGAGATCCCGGATGCTTCCGGGTTTACTCCGGCAACCCCACGCTGAACGAAAGCAAATTTGCCGAGTTCTTGAACCTTTTGAACAAGGTGAAAAGAGCCTCATCACAGCTTGACGGAGTATTTATCACCTTGACGGGACAAATGAACCTACACGCCGGCGTAGCATTGCACGAAGTTAGTTCCGAACAATATGACATTGGCGCAGTTGCACCGGTGTGAAAGGAGAATATGTAAATGGGTATTTTTTCAAATAACTCTATCACAGACGTTGGCAGAATGCTGCTTGCCGATGTGCAGGCTGGCGCTGTCTTTACCCCGACGCGCATTGTGATCGGCTCTGGCAGTATGTCCAGCGGAGCCACCACGCAGGGTATGACCGATGTTATCACCCCGGTCAAGTCTCTTGCGATCAACAAGAAGAAACGCACTCCGGATGGCAAATGTGTCTTTGGAGGCGTCTACACGAACGAGGAAGTAACAGATCCGTTCTATTTCCGGGAACTGGCTCTGTATGCCAAGGCGGTCTACTACAACGAGGACGGTTCTGTCAAGTCTGAGGGCGAGGAGACACTTTACAGCTACGGCAACGCCGGCGCAACCGCTGACTATATGCCGGCATATTCCACATCCACTGTGGTCGAAAAGCAGATGGACTTGGTTGTCTGGGTCGGTAACGACACGCAGGTAGATTTGACCATCGAGAGCGGCGTTTTCTTGACGCAGGAGCAAGCTGTCCTTAATGGTAAATACATTAACCCAGATACGGTCGGATTCGATTCGATTCTGGAGTATATGGCTTCCATCTATGACAAGAACATCGTGGTAAGCGGCCACATTTCTGGCTTCTCCGATATGCCGGATGGTGTAACTATGCTGCACGGCACGATCAATGTTGTCGGTGGTCAGCTGACGGTCAGTGGTAATACACGCACCGCTTTCTACTACAGAGGCACCAACAGCCTTGAACAATGGACGGATGATTGGCGGAAAGCATACGATGCAGCTGGCGATCTCGTGATTGAGAAGGCGATTGCTGCCGTTAAAATGGTTACACCAAACGGCACTGGCCATATTTTCAAGAACGCAAATGCGACCAACGACCTCGGCACTACCATTTCCGATGAAACCAAAGATGGTGTGGTGGACAGACTTAACCTTTCCGCAGCAAGGACACTCGTTGATAAGCTGCGCCTTACTACATCTGACGGAAAAATCCATTATGTTCTCCACTCTGGCAACCTGGCCGCATTTGGACTTGGTGCTGTGCCTGCGTCGGTAGAGTAAGGAGGGAATGAAAAATGGCAAATATTAAGGTTGAATTAGGCATGGCGCCGATTGACGGCCAGCCAATCATATTCGCAGCGCCGTGTAACTGCGATGAGGTTGACGGTCTAAGAGTGTTTTACCCCGGCGGATCAAGAATTTTTGAATTCTGCGACGCACACGGTAATTTGCTGACCGGTATTGGAAATCTGTTTGCTAAGGGCGCGTATGTAAAGGCTGTTCTTGATGTTGAGAACAAGTATGCATACCTCCAGAATGCAGACACCAACAAATATCTTGAGGATAGATTTGCAGCGCTTGGTGTTGAAGATAGCGAACACCCCGGTTGCTACTACCGTATGTTTAACGGCATCAAGGAATGGATCAATCCTCCGATGATGGATGGTGTGGAGTATCGCTTGACAAAACGATACAATGGCAAGCCTTTGTATGCTATGGCTAAGTTGTTCGACGCTTTGCCTAATACCAGTAATGAAACGGTTGCCTTATCCGTTTCTGAATCTAAGATAGAGGATTACCTGGCGCTCGATGTCTTTGCTATCAGTACCGCTGAAAGTACTATAGGCAACCAGTATAAATTGCCTTTCTATAACTCTACCGGCGAGCTCTGTGCCTTCTTCCGCACGATGGGCGATCGTTCTGTTTGGATAGCAACGACCACCGATTTGAGCAAATATAGAGGTCGGATTGTTTCCGAATATACCAAAGTATAAGGATGGCCTTTATGATGAAAATGAGTATGTTATCGAAAAGGAGGACTAAAAAATGAGCAAAACAATTTGCTTGGACGCAGGACATTTTGGCAAGTACAACCAGAGCCCTGCTGTCAAAACCTATTACGAATCCGATATGAACTGGAAGCTGCATTTGCTTCTCAAAAAGGAGCTTGAGAGCTATGGCTTTAAGGTAATCCAGACGAGAAGCGATCAGGCGAAAGACCTGGAACTGACGGCACGAGGCAAAAAGGCCAGGGGCTGCGATCTGTTCCTGTCCCTCCATTCCAATGCCGCTGGTAGCACGGTTAATGAGACCGCTGACTATGTTGCCGTCTATCACCTGACCGACGATACCACCACCAAAGCCGACGAAGAAAGCAAGGCTCTCGCAAGTAAAATTGCGCCTGTGATTGCGAATATTATGGGTGTAAAGCAGGGCCACAAGGTGCTCACACGAAAAGCCGGCAGCGACCGAAATGGCGATGGCGTTATGAATGACAACTACTATGGTGTCCTTCACGGCGCAAGGCTGGTCAATGTTCCCGGTTTGATCCTGGAGCACAGTTTCCACACCCATACCAAGATGACCAAGTGGCTGCTCGACGAAGATAATCTGGCAAAGCTGGCAAAGGCAGAAGCGGAAGTAATTGCAAATCACTTTGGTGTGAAGAAGGAGGATACCAAAATGGTTACTGTAAAATTGCCGATTTTGAAACCCGGTGACAAGGACGAGAATGTTAAAGCTATGCAGGTTCTGCTGATCGGCCACGGTTATCCCATCAGCGAAAAGGGGGCAACCGGTAACTTTGGCAAGGCTACGCTGGCTGCACTGCTGGAGTTCAAAAAGGATTGCGGCTTGAAACCCTCGGAAGAGTGCGGCACCAAGACCTGGTCTGCTCTGCTGGGGGTGTGACCGGTGGAATTGATGCTTGCATTCATTGGTGGCAGTTGCGGCGCGGCGTTCGTTACCGGTGTTGTATCCCTTGTGCAGTTCTTCATCAACAGGAAGGACAAGCGAAACGGAAAAAACAGCACAAATAATAAGGCTTTGCGATATTTGATGCTGTACATCATCCAAGAGCGGGCAAAGCAGCATATCAAGGATAAGTGCATTTCTCTGGAAGATCGGCGAAGCCTGCACCATTGGCACGACCTTTACCATAACGGCCTCGGCGGCAATGGTGATGCGGATGCACTTATGGAACAGGTGGACAACCTTCCGTTAGATACGGAACACTTTTAAGGAGGTACATATGGAATTTCTGAAGAATATCGCCAATCTGATCAAGGTCAAGACCATCGTAACTCTGGTGGTTATTGCGGTCTTTGCGGTGCTGGCCCTGCGTGGAAGCATCTCTGCTGACAATGTGATGATCGTGGTATCCACGGTGATCGCATTCTACTTCGGCACGGTTTACGAGAAGAAATAAGAGTGAAACAAGCCCCACCAATCGGTGGGGCTTTTTATTTTGACATCAATTTGACATCATTACACTCGTTTTTCTTCGTATTTTTTCGTATTTTTTCGTTGCGAGACGGCGAAAATAGAAAAGGAAATATTGAACAATATGCGCATAAAAACAAATAAAAAATACCTCAAAAGCACCGGAAAAGCAACTTTTGAGGTATTGGTGGGGGAGGACGGATTCGAACCATCGAAGCGATACGCAGCAGATTTACAGTCTGTCCCCTTTGGCCACTCGGGAACTCCCCCATATTCAATTTCTGTTCAGGAGTTCAATGGAGCCGGTAGACGGACTCGTTCAATCAAGGTGCGGCTCGGTCTAGCCCCCGCCGGCAACGCTCATCCGCGTTGCATTTAATTGTTCGAGTCTGTTTGAGCGTGAGTTCTAGTGGAGCCGGTAGACGGACTCGAACCCCCGACCTACTGATTACAAATCAGTTGCTCTACCAACTGAGCTATACCGAAGTCGGATCGTAGCCATGTCGTTCTGTGAGCCAAGGAGTTGTCTTACCAGTTTGTCTTCCTAAGACCGCTTGGCCTCCGACTTCTATAATATGCGTGTTCGGTTCGAGTTGCCGGTATAGCTCAGTCGGTAGAGCAACTGATTTGTAATCAGTAGGTCGGGGGTTCGAGTCCGTCTACCGGCTCCAATCCGTTCCACAACCGAACAACTGAATATCTGGGGGAGTTCCCGAGTGGCCAAAGGGGACAGACTGTAAATCTGCTGCGTTTCGCTTCGATGGTTCGAATCCGTCCTCCCCCACCAAACCAAACACCAGCCGTAAAGGC
>JAZSCE010000010.1:0-7714 GCA_045602725.1 Faecousia sp.
CTGTGGAAGAGCGTGAGGCTGCCCTGGAGAAGATCCTGCCCATGCAGCAGGCTGACTTCGAGGGTCTGTACGAGGTCATGGAAGGCAACCCTGTTTGCATCCGTTTCCTGGATCCCCCTCTGCACGAGTTCGTTCCCACCACTGAGGAAGACATCGCTGCTCTGGCTGCAACCAAGGGCAAGAGCGTTGAGGACATCAAGGCCATCATCGCTTCCCTGCATGAGTTCAACCCCATGATGGGTCACCGTGGCTGCCGTCTGAGCGTCACCTATCCCGAGATCGCCGCTATGCAGACCAAGGCTGTCATCCGTGCAGCCATCGCTGTTGCCAAGCGTCATCCCGATTGGAACAATGTTCCCAAGATCATGATTCCCCTGGTTGGCGATGCTAAGGAACTGAAGTATGTCAAGAGCGTTGTTGTTGCCACTGCTGACGCTGAGATCGCTGCTGCCGGCATCGAGCTGAAGTATGAGGTCGGTACTATGATCGAGATTCCCCGTGCCTGCCTGACCGCTGACGAGATTGCCAAGGAAGCTGAGTTCTTCTGCTTCGGTACCAACGACCTGACGCAGATGACCTTCGGCTTCAGCCGTGACGATGCAGGCAAGTTCCTGAACGCTTACTACGATGCCAAGATCTACGAGAACGATCCCTTCGCCAAGCTGGATCAGACCGGTGTTGGTATGCTGATGGAGCTGGCTGTTGCTAAGGCAAAGGCTACTGGCAACAAGCTGCACTACGGTATCTGCGGCGAGCACGGCGGCGACCCCGTCTCCGTTGAGTTCTGCCACAAGATCGGCCTGGACTATGTGTCCTGCAGCCCCTTCCGTGTGCCCATCGCCCGCCTCGCCGCCGCCCAGGCTGCAATTAAGGGCTAATATTTCGCACTAATAACCCCCCTCGGAGCAATCCGAGGGGAGTTTTGTCAGGTCGCTTCTGTCAAGCAGTGATTGACAAAAAACACAGCACCGTGCTATTATGAACAATCGTTCATGGAGAATATATCATATTTTAGGAGGTAACAACTATGTTTGTAAAAAATGGTACGCTAATCCGCTGCGGACGAAACTCCTGGGGAGATGTTGCCTACAATATTGATGGAAATTACATTAGGCAGGGACGAAACTCCTGGGGCGATGTTGTCTACAACATTGATGGAAATTATATTAGGCAGGGACGAAACTCCTGGGGTGATGTCGTCTATAACATTGATGGAAATTATATTAGGCAGGGACGAAACTCCTGGGGTGATGTCGTCTACAACATTGATGGAAATTATATTAGGCAGGGACGAAACTCCTGGGGAGATGTTGTCTTCAACATTGATTAATTATTTTCCTCTTTTGTGTATTGCCGGACAGGCTGCTATTAAGTCTATGTAATTAGGTTTATAAAGCAAAACTTATCCCCTCGGAGAAATCCGAGGGGATTTTTGTGTGTGCATTTTGGTACATAGCGTGATTTATAATGCTATTGCAAGCCATAAATGAATATGATATAATACAAGTAATAGTGCATGGGAGGTATCAATATGAATAGTTTGGGAACTGCTAAAGAAAAATTAGATTTACTGATTAAAAATCAAGTGCAGCTTCTTCTGACAATCAAAGAAGACTACGATTTAGATGATGAAGATTGTGAAGATGCTGAATCCGTCCAAAGCGCAATCAATTGTGGGGATATTACATTGGAGTGGGACGAAAACCGTGATGTTGATTATGCAGATGATGCGGTTCGTTGTCAGCAAATGCTTGTTCGCGCTTTGGAACTTTTAGAGGTTGGCGATAAAAAGTCCGCACATAATGCCAACAAAGCCCTTGAAACACTGGTTCGAGAGGCAAGAAGGATAAGAAAAGATAAAGAGGAAGATGTCAAAAAAGCACAAGAAGTAATCTCTTTGATGAATGAAATCATAGATGTGTGTGATTCCCATCGCAAATAATTTCCCACTTTTGCTGATCGCAGCACAGGCTGCAATTAAGGGCTAATTAAACTAATAAAATCGCCACCCATCCGGGTGGCGATTCTCTTTCTAATGTTGGGCGGATGGTGCGGTAATGCCGTTAAGGGGTGAGCTGATATTGCCGTTGCGTAATTTGTCGCAATTAGTTGCCATAGCAAGGATTTTTTGGTATAATCAAAGCGAAAAATATGTCGAATAGGGGGATTTGTGTGAGTTACGCAAAATCTATCTTCTTCATCCCGGTTTGGTTTGACCAATTCAAGCCGTTTACCAAGGCAATGGCGGAGCATCCTCTGTGGGAACCTACCGATCCCAAAAAGGCTTGGGCTGGCTATTTGTTCCGCTATGCATCGGAGATTAACAAGAATAAGGACCTGTTCGCTTCCTATACGCTGAAGGACCCCGGTGAACTGAATGTGTATATGTTCCGGGAGGAGATGGGCGTAGAAAATGCCCCGAAGATTGAGGAGGTCAGATGCTCCTGCTTCGCTTCCGGTGTGGGCTTACTGGAATTCTGGGTGTCCTATTCCGGCCTGACAGCGGAGCAGATCGCGAACTTTGCCTATATGTTCAAGAAGGCCACCAGCAAATGCAGAAAAGAGCTGCCCAATCAGCAGCGGGCGCTGTATGATGTGGCTACGGACATTTTGCCGAAGGGGCAAAAGGCACAACTGTTTTTCTCGGCGTCAGCCAGGTACAAATATGAGTGCAATTGCTTCCATTTCATCCACTTGGACCAGGATATCCCGGAAGAAGCGGAGCGCAATGCCACGCTGTATCGCTTAAGCCGCAGCTACCGCAATGATATGCCTGCTTCTACAGCAAGCGCGTACGATATGACTTATGAGGCAGCCGCCGGCGATTATTGGAGCGGCTGCACAGAAGGGCTAGCAAATATCGTGTACGACTTTCAAAGCGGCAGCAATGATAAGAACGATTATTATCTGCACACATTAAAGCTCCAGCGGCTGCAAACGGACTACTATTTTATGTACTTACTGCTGCTGAATCAAAAGTATTCCGCGGTGGAATACATCCGGATGGTGTCTCACTCCCTGGAAGGCAATGTAAAAGCGGCAGAGAATCTGAACAGACGGATTGTGATGCTGAAGAATACATTTTCCTTCAATGTCATTTCTGATGACAGCATCGTGCAAAATATCTATTCCAAGATGTACGCTGTTTTGGATATCCGGAATCTGCTGGCGGACGTAATTGAAAACGAGCAGCAGATGGAATATTTGCAAAGAGCCAAGCATATGAATGATGACCGGCTTTCCAATAAGTATCTGTTTGGTATTTCGCTTTTGTCGCTGTTTTCCGCGCTGATCGACTCTGCCAGCTTCTTCGACCGGGTCAATCATA
The DNA here is from genome assembly GCA_045602725.1 of Faecousia sp. GTDB lineage: Bacteria > Bacillota > Clostridia > Oscillospirales > Oscillospiraceae > Faecousia. The sequence goes on from JAZSCE010000010.1 coordinate 3,329, forward strand.
ATCAGCCGATTTCCACCATTTTGAGTATGGCTTGCGTTGTTAGCATTGCGGTGATTTGTGCCGTTTGGGCGATCAGAAGCACCAGAAAATAAGAAACAACATCTAAAAATCCCTGGGGAGCAAGCCCCAGGGATTTCTATTGGTATATTTTTACACCCGCTATTGCTTTTGCGGAGAATTAGATGTAAAATAATAATCAATAAACTGATTCGATGCACCCAACCAACAGCGGAAGCTTGTTGGTGGAAACGCTTTTGGGAGGTTTTGAAATGAATGTGAAATTCTCGGCCGGAAAAATGTGCAAGGCTCTGGCGCTGCTGGTGATCACGCTGATCATCCCGCTGTTCTTTGCAATCAGCGTATCGGCAGCATCCACGCCCTATGAGGTGACGAAGTCGGGCGGCGCGCTGATCAGAACCTCTTATTCCGAAAGTGCTTCTTCTGTCCGCAGAGCACCCGAAGGCTCGATTCTTTGGGTGGTTGGCAGTAAGAAGAACAGTGCTGGCAATACCTGGTATAAGCTTTCTGACGGCTATTGGATCTATTCCGGAAATGTCAAGGCTCACTCCTGCAGCTGGAGCTGGGTCAGCGGAAGCAACCCTACCTGCACATCTTCCGGTGTCAGCAATTACAAGTGCAATAAATGCGGACAGACGAAAAAGACAACATCTTCCGCTTACGGCCATAATTATTCCGGCAATGTCTGCACCAGATGCGGCGTTTGGAACACCGCCAGCCTGAAATCCCGGACGTCGGTGAGCAATGTAAAATACTACGTCACCACCAATGGCGCAAAGGTACATTCGGGTCCATACGGCGCTTGCGCCACAACCAGAACGCTGTCCAAAGGAAACGAGATTATCGTTACTGAAAAACTGGTCAATGCCAGCGGTAACGTTTGGTACAAGTATAGCGGCGGTTATATCTTTGCGGACTATGTGGTCAAGCACAGCTCCTGCTCCTGGAATAGCGGCGTTGTCACGAAAAAAGCCACCTGTACCTCCACGGGCACGAAGGTGCATACCTGCACCATTTGTAGCGCAACCAAGACCACCACGATTTCCAAAGCCAGCCATCAGTACAGCAGCAATGTCTGTACAGCCTGCGGCACCTGGAATACCGCCAGCCTGAAATCCCGGACGTCGGTGAGCAATGTAAAATACTACGTCACCACCAATGGCGCAAAAGTGCATTCGGGTCCCTATGGCGGCTGTGCAACCGTAAAGACGCTGTCCAAAGGAAACGAGATTATCGTTACTGAAAAATTGGTCAACGCCAGCGGCAATGTTTGGTATAAGTATAGTGGCGGCTACATTTTCGAGGACTATGTAGTCAAGCACAGCTCCTGCTCCTGGAATAGTGGCGTTGTCACGAAAAAAGCCACCTGTACCTCCACGGGCACACGGCTTTATACCTGCAAAATTTGCAGTGCAACCAAAACCGTAAAGATTTCCAAAACCAACCATAAATACAGCAGCCACGTCTGCACAGATTGCGGCGCCTGGGATGCATCCAAGCTGAAATCCCGCACGACGGTTAGCAATGTAAAATACTACGTCACCACCAAGGGTGCAAAAGTGCATTCGGGTCCCTATGGCGGCTGTGCAACCGTAAAGACGCTGTCCAAGGGAACGGAAATCGTTGTTACAGAGAAGATCGTCAATGCCAGCGGTAACGTTTGGTACAAGTATAGCGGCGGTTATATCTTTGAGGACTATGTGGTAAAGCACAGCTCCTGCAAATGGAACAGCGGCACTGTTACCAAGAAGGCTACCTGCACTGCCACGGGCGTAAAAACCCATACATGTACCATTTGCGGCAAGACTAAGACAGCTACCATCGCAAAGGCAAAGCACAGCTATTCGGATCACGTTTGCAAAAAATGCAATGCGTGGGACACCTCCAGCCTGAAATCCAAGACGGCGATCAAGAGCGTAAGTTATTGCGTTGTAAAGGATGGCGCCAAGGTACATAACGGTCCTTACAGCAAGAGCAAAATCACCGCAACTCTTGCAAAGACGAAGATCATCAAGGTTACGGAAAAGGTGGTCAATGCCGAGGGAAATACCTGGTATAAGTATAGCGGCGGCTATATCTACGGCGAGTATGTGGTAAAGCATACCACTTGTATGTGGGATAGCGGCAAGATTACCAAGAAGGCCACCTGTACCGCAACGGGTACCAAGGTGCAAACCTGTGCGGTATGCGCGAAGCAGAAGACCACCGTTCTGCCCAAGCACAGCTTCAAAAGCAATGTATGTACTGCCTGCGGCGCTTGGGATACCTCCAGCCTGAAGTCCAAAACGGCAGTGAGCAATGTGGAATATTGCGTTGTAACGGACGGCGCAAAGGTGCATAACGGCCCTTACAGCAAGAGCAAAATCACTTCAACCCTGGCAAAGGGAAAGGTAATCAAGGTTACCGAAAAGGTGGTCAATGCCGGCGATAATACCTGGTATAAGTACAGCGGCGGCTACATTTACAGCAGCTACGTTAAGAAGCATGTCTATACTTGCGGCGTGTGTCAGGTCTGCGGCAAGAAGCAGGAGGGCACGCTTGCAACTGCGAAGTTCAAGGGTACGATCAGCAAAGTCAACACCTCGGTTGCGGTTGATTTCTCTGACCAGCTGTTCCTGAGTGACTCCAAGAAATTCAACAAGCAGATCTGCCGGATATCTGCGGCAGGTATGGCAGCTTCCTATAACGATACCTACGGAAAGAATTTCCTGATCAACTGCGGCTTCGATCCGGACACCATAAAGGTGGAAAATTCTTCCTCCAAAAAGTCGGTAGTGGAAACGGGAAAGAATGATCACGCAAAATACTTTATAGGCCATCAAACCATTGACGGCACCGATACTACCCTGGTGGGCATCCTGATCAATGGCTATACCGCCGGCTCTTATGAGTGGGTAAGTAACTTTAATGTGGGTAAATCCGGCCTGCACAAAGGCTTCTCAACGGCAGCCAATGAGGTAACCAACAAGGTTAACGCCTATATCAAGACGCAAAAAATCGACACGAAAAACATAAAGATTTGGATTACGGGACATAGCCGTGGCGGTGCTGTTACGGGTATGACTGCCGCAAATCTGAACTACAAATACGGTGTTGAAAATGTGTTTGCCTATGGCTTCGCCACGCCCAACGGTGTGCCCACTTCTATGGCCAACAAGGTACCCAGCGATACCTCCAAGAAGGTCTGCACGGACAATATCTTCAATATTGTCAACAAGGGCGACTTTGTTCCTTATGTGGTACCGCAAAGCTGGGGCTTTACAAAATACGGCATTACCATAGAGATGGGTGTCGGAGATGCTACGAAGTCCACTTATAAGACGATTGCAAAAGATTCTTATGGCGGATTGAGCACTGCCCAGAGAAAAGAGATCATCAACGATTTTTGCGAATATGCAGCCAATAGGTCAGATTACAACAAGGATAAAAATATTTGGGGTTTGACTCCCAGTAAATTTGGCGAAGCGATCGGCATGTTCATGTGCGGAAAAGATGATTTGTCGACTTTGATACAGGCTGGAGGGGCAAAGCTTTCCCTCGCTGTGAAGCTGAATAACAACAAGGGGAAAATCACAGAAGCGCATTGCGTGGAAGCATATTTGGCGCTGGTCAATGCGCAAAATCCTGCCAAGCATGTGCCCAGTAAATCTCCCTGTAAGGTTTGCAATCCGTAAACGTGCGTGATACGCAAAGACAATGAAAGCAAAGCCATTCGTCGGTTTGAGCAAGAAAGGCAATACAGAATGCTGCACTTTTACCAAAAAATGCGCAACATCCCAATTTGTGCTGGACAAAGAGGCCGGTGTGTGGTAAACTCAAATTGTGATACAATCACAGAACAGATAATTTTTAGGAGGAACGAAAAATGTCTTACTACAAGAACCTGTTTATGCGTCATATGGACAGCGAGGGCGTCAGATACGAAGAGGTCAATGAGCACTGTGTTAGAGTTACCTACAATGGTGACAACCTGAAGCACATCCCCGTTTTGGTGTTCTTTGATGAAGACGGCGATCCCCTGGTTCAGTTCAAGTGCTGGGAAATCGGCAACTTCAAGGGCAAGGAAGCTGCTGGCTTGATGGCTTGCAACGAGGTCAACAAGACCTATCGTTGGGTTAAGTACTGCATCGATGATGACTCCGATGTAGCTGCTTCTATCGACGCTTATATCGACCCCGAGACCTGCGGCAAGGAGTGCCTGTCCCTGGTCAGACGCGTTGTCAACATCACTGACGATGCATATCCCACCTTTGCTAAGTATCTGTGGGGCAACCCCTGAGTTACATAGCTCAATAGAGTTTATAGCCGATAAAAGCCGTTCCCCTTTTGGGGAACGGTTTTTTGTTTGCCGGCAACTAAATCCGCTCC
>JAZSCE010000011.1:0-16071 GCA_045602725.1 Faecousia sp.
ATTGGTCATTTCCTTCAGATCCTCGTAATCCCAAATAGCGATCTTCTGGATCTCGTGGGAGGTACGGAAACCATCGAAGAAGTTGATGAAGGGAACACGGCCTTCGATAAAGTCGGATCGTAGCCATGTCGTTCTGTGAGCCAAGGAGTTGTCTTACCAGTTTGTCTTCCTAAGACCGCTTGGCCTCCGACTTTATTGGTCATTTCCTTCAGATCCTCGTAATCCCAAATAGCGATCTTCTGGATCTCGTGGGAGGTACGGAAACCATCGAAGAAGTTGATGAAGGGAACACGGCCTTCGATAGCAGCCAGGTGTGCCACAGCGCCCAGGTCCATAACTTCCTGAACGTTGGACTCAGCCAGCATAGCAAAACCGGTCTGACGGCAGGCGTAGACGTCGGAATGGTCACCGAAGATGTTCAGCGCCTGGGTAGCGACGGTACGTGCGGAGACGTGGAATACGCTGGGCAGCAGCTCGCCGGCGATCTTGTACATATTGGGGATCATCAGCAGCAGACCCTGAGAAGCGGTGTAGGTGGTAGTCAGCGCTCCGGCGGCCAGGGAGCCGTGGACGGTACCTGCAGCACCTGCTTCGGACTGCATCTCGACGACCTTAACGGTATCGCCGAAAATGTTCTTACGGCCTGCAGCGGACCACTGGTCGACATTATCGGCCATGGGGCTGGAGGGGGTAATGGGGTAGATGCCAGCAACCTCGGTAAAGGCATAGCTGACGTGGGCAGCAGCGGTATTGCCGTCCATTGTCTTAAATTTTCTTGCCAATGTGAAATACCTCCTAAAGTATTCAAATTTCGTCCCATATATCATAGCACTTTCGCTTCCGTTTGTAAAGCGAAATTCCCCGTTCATTCGTGGAAAAAGTAAACAAAAATACAGATATTTTACGGCAATAAAAGGAACGCAAATGAAAACGGAGAATGCCTGCGCATTCTCCGCCATGTATGCAGTTATTTCTTCGGCAGGTAGCCTTGGTAGTATTGGGCGATCTCCTCGGTGGTGTAATTGCCGCTGAGGGATCCGACATAACACCAGTCTCCTCTTGCAGAGCCTTTGCAGGTCAGAATATAACGATCCTGCTCCTCGGTAAAAAGTAAACTCATAAAGACAATCTCAGAACCGCTGACAGCGGTATCGATGCCGGCCAGACCAAGATCAAAATGCTCTTCAATGCCCCGATCCTTGCCGAAACGGCGAATGGGGATGCCGATTCTGCCCTTGCCGTCTACGTGAGTCTTGATGCTCTTCAAGGTGTCAAAAGCGTCGACCTGCAGAACATACCGTTCTTCCTGGAACAAATAGTTCAGCTTTGTTCCCGTAATGTGAATATCAAAAGTTCCAAGCGCATTGCCTTCAGCATCCAGCTTGGTGGCGGTAAGCGTTGTATCTACCTGAGTGGGCCAGGGAAAGTGGTATATGATACCGGCGATGAAAATGGCAGCAAGCAGAATCTTAATGATGGTGAAAACTGTCTTTTTACGCATAATTTTGACCTCCTCGGTATGAAATTCTATGCACTGGGGCTTACAAGAATAAAATACCATAAAAAGGGAAAAGCGTCAAGAAAAACGCATCAATCAGGAAGGTGGAATTATACTTGTCATTTGGTATAAAATGCGTTATAATGCTGTCAAACGAAGAAAAGGGGAGACTATCTATGATCTGCAGCGTAAAAACCTTGGGAATCAACGGCATCAATGGCGCCGGCGTGGTGGCGGAATGCTATATTTCCAACGGCTTGCCCGGCTTTGATATTGTAGGTCTGCCCGATGCGGCGGTGAAAGAGGCGAGAGAGCGTGTGCGCGCCGCGGCCAAGAACTCCGGCTTGACTTTCCCCACCAGCCGGATCACCGTAAATTTGGCGCCCGCCAATGTGAAGAAAGCCGGCACCCATTATGATCTGCCGATCCTCTTAAGCATTATGGCGGCGGCAGGCGGTGTCCGCAGACCCAAATCAAGCTCCGCTTTCATCGGTGAAGTCAGCCTGGACGGTCAGCTCAGAGCCGTGCCCGGCGTGCTGCCTATGGCGCTGGCGGCGAAAAGAGAGGGTATTCAGGCACTGTTTGTGCCTTATGAAAACGCCGCCGAAGCAACGCTGGCAAGAGGCCCCGCAGTTTACGGCATCCGTACTGTGCGGGAACTGGTGGCGGGCTTAAACGGCGAAGCGGAGCTGAAAGAAGAGCCCCTGTGGCTTCCGGAGAAAACCCAGAGCAATATTGCGGATTTCAAGGATGTTTTGGGCCAGGAAAATGTCAAGCGGGCCCTGGAGGTTGCCGCCGCAGGCAGCCACAATGTGCTGCTGATCGGACCTCCCGGCTCGGGCAAAAGTATGCTCAGCAAGCGGCTTCCGTCCATATTGCCGGATATGACCTGGGAGGAATCCCTGGAAGTCAGTCAGATCTATTCTGTGATGGGTCTTTTGACGGCGAAAAATCCCCTGGTGACCCAGCGACCTTTCCGGTCACCTCACCATACTATTTCCAATGCCGGTCTTGCCGGCGGCGGCACCAATCCCAAGCCCGGCGAGATCTCAATGGCACACATGGGCGTCCTGTTCCTGGTCGAGCTGCCGGAATTTAAGAAGGATACCCTCGATATGATGCGCCAGCCGCTGGAGGATGGCATCGTGACCATTTCCCGGGTCTCCGGTGCGGTGAGCTATCCGTCGGAATTTATGCTGGTGTGCGCAATGAATCCCTGCAAATGCGGCTGGTACGGTGACCCCGGTGGTCGATGCACCTGCTCGGAACGTGCCGTGAGGGAATACCGCAGCCGGATCTCCGGACCGCTGCTGGACCGGATCGACATCGTGGTAGAGGTGCCGGCGGTGCATTTTGAAGAGCTGCGCCAGCGTGCAGAGGCAGAGCCGTCTGCGGCTGTCAAGCAGCGGGTGGATGCCGCCAGAGAGCGGCAGCATCAACGCTTCCGGGGCGCAGGCAATATGTGCAATGCCCGAATGGGCCCGGATGAGATGCGCACATTCTGCACGCTGGATGAGCAATGCGCCGCGCTGATGAAGCAGGCATTTGACGCAATGGGTCTGACCGCCAGAAGCTATGACCGCATTCTGAAGGTCGCCCGGACGGTGGCTGACCTTGACGGCAGCGAAAGGATCCAACCCAAGCATATTGCGGAGGCCATCCAGTACCGGGTGGTCAACCTGGAAATCTAACGAAGTGAGGAATATCCTGTGAAAGAGATTTTTTTGTTAAAATTAGGCGAAATTGTGCTGAAGGGCGCAAATAAGCGGCAATTCGAAAGCAAATTGCGTCAAAATATCCGCCGCAGGATGAAGGCCTACGGCAATTTCGATGTGTATCTGATTCAGTCTACGGTCTATGTGGAGCCTATGGACGATGCTTGCGACATCGACGGTGCCTGGGAGGCTTGCAACTCCATTTTTGGCGTGGTCAGCTTGTGCCGCTGCCGTCCCTGCGAGAAGAGCATGGATGCCATCTTTGCGGCTGTCGAAGAGTATTTGGGCGACGATTTGGATTGCGCCAAGTCCTTTAAGGTGGAGTCCAAGCGCTCTGATAAGCGATTCCCTTTGACTTCAATCGCCATCTCTCAGGAGATCGGCGGCCGTTTGGCAGAGGCCCATCCCAGCGTAGCGGTGGATGTGCATAATCCGGACTATACGGTCTATGTGGAAATCCGGGATCTGGCAGCCTATGTCCACGGGCCTGCGCAGCCCGGTGCCGGCGGTTTGCCCACCGGCGTAGGCGGCCGTGCAATGTGCCTGCTGTCCGGCGGTATCGACTCTCCTGTTGCGGCCTATATGATCGCCAAGCGTGGCGTGGAGATTGAGTGTGTCCATTTCTTCTCCTATCCCTACACCTCCCAGCTGGCCAAGGACAAGGTGCTGGAGCTGGCGCGGCTGGTGACCCGTTACAGCGGCCGTATGACGGTAGACATTGTGTCCTTTACCGAGATTCAGGAAGCCATCCGGGATAACTGCCCGGAGGAGTTCTTTAGGCTGATCATGCGCCGGTTTATGATGGAGATCGCCCTGCGAATTGCCAAGCAGCACGGCTGCGGCGCCCTGATCACCGGTGAGAATTTGGGCCAGGTGGCATCCCAAACGATGGAAGCGATGACCGTCACTGGTGCTGTTGTAGATATTCCTGTGTTTATGCCCCTGGTGGGTATGGACAAGGAGGAGATCGTTACCATCGCCCGCCGCATCGGCACGCTGGAAACCTCCATTTTGCCCTATGAGGATTGCTGCACCGTCTTTACACCCAAGCATCCCAAAACCAAGCCCACCCTGGGTCAGGTGATCAATGCGGAGCGAAATTTGGATCGGGAAGCACTGATCCAGAGGGCGCTGGACACTTACGAAAAGGTTACGGTGAAGTACCATGACGAGCCTGGCATCTGAAGTGATCAAAGCCCTGAGCGGTAAGTTCCTGGCCACAGCGGAAAGCTGCACCGGCGGTATGATCGGGCAGTTGCTTACCAGCGTTTCCGGCGCATCAAAGGTGTATAAGGGTGGCGTTATCAGCTATACCAATGAGGTTAAGCAAAATGTGCTGGGCGTAGATGGCGAAATGCTGCAGAAAATCGGCCCGGTTTCCGCACCGGTGGCGGAAGCGATGGCAGCCGGCGCACGCAAAGTGCTGAATGCAGATGTTGCTGTGTCCGTTACCGGGCTGGCTGGCCCTGGCGGAGATGATTTCGGCAATCCGGTGGGCACGGTATTCATCGGCTTTGATTGCGAAAATCATAGCGAAGTGCAGGAATATCACTTTACCGGCGATCGGGAAGCGGTCCGCCGGCAGGCAGCGGAAGCAGCGCTGAAGCTGATCCTGAAAAATCTATAATGAAAAATCCCCATCCGATTTGGATGGGGATTTTTGCATTAGTAACCGGGATTGTAATTGACAATGATATCTTTTTTGGTCAGCTCGGAAACATCCGAGATCTCATTGCCGTAGACGCTGACCTTGATCAGCTTGGGGCAGTTTGCAAGGGAATTGACATAGTAAAGCTGGTTGTAATCCATCAGCACTTCGTTTAAGTGCTTGTAGCCGGCAAGGGTCGTGATGGAGCCCAGCTTGTTGTAGGAGCCGTCAATGGTGACCAGTGCGCAGTCCAGCTCCCACTCCGGCAGCTTCGCAACCTGATTTCGGGAGAAGTTCAGCTTCTGCAGCTTGGTCAGGGAAGCAAGGGGGCTGATGTCTGTCAGCTTGTTGCTGGAAATATCCAAATTGATGAGGGAGTTCATTGTCTGCAGCGCAGAAACATCGGTCAGGGAGTTAAAGGGTGCGGAGAGGGTAGACAGCTTGGGGATGTTTTCAACACCGGAGAGATTTTCCAAAACATTGTTGCCTACATACAGCTTGGTCAGCGATTCACAGCTGCTCAGAGGCGCTAAAGAGGAAAGGGCATTGTAGGAAACGTCCAGCGTCTTTAGCGACGAGAGGGAGCTGAGGGCATTCAGGGAATCCAGCGCGTTGTGGCTTACATTCAGCTCCTTCAGGCTGGTCATAAACGACAGCGGCGACAGATCCCGGATGGTGTTGTTGCTCAGATTCAGGTAGGTCAGCTTGGATGCGGTGCTGAGCGGCTCGATGCCGGACAGGCTACAGCCGTTCAGGGTCAGCTTGGTAAGGCTGGGCAAAGCGCCGATGACCTGCAGGTCTTCGGTGCTGACCATACAATCGGTCAAGGTAAGGGTGGACAGATACGCCATATTGCGCAGACCTGCCAGGGAATCGCCGGTGCCGTTTTGGATGGCAAGGGTCTCAAGACCGGTCAAATACGCCAGGTCCTCATAGTTTTTTACGCCGTCGGTCAGCTTCAGGGATGTGATCTTCCACAGCTGGTCGGATTGGAGCGTTGCATCAGCGGAAACACCCAGCTTTTTGCGGACGGCAGCATCAATAACGCTGTCTTTCAGGGTGACTTCTTCCACCACACCGCCAACGGTGTAGCCGTAGATTGCAAGGGGGCTGACCAGGCCGTTCTCACCCAAAACCAGGGCGAAGATCCGGTTTTCACCGCCTACCAGCGTGAATTCGCCGATGCTGGGGCTGCTGTCAATGGAAGGGTAGGTGCCATCGGTGGTGGCGTAGAGCGTACCCTCGTAGTCGGAAAGGGTAACGGTGATGTACTGGGTGTAAAAGCCGGGCTCTGCGCTGATGGTCGGCAGTTTGGGGCGCATTTCATCCAGCTCTGCTTTGATGGTTGGGTTGCCGATATTGTCCAGCATATCCACAGCATCCAGCAGCTTGTTCTGCTCCACAAAGGTCTGACAAAGGGCAATGTACAGCTGCGCCGAGCCGCCATCAGCAATGGCATCCCGAAGGGTAACCTCGGCCTTGGTATAGTTGCCAATGGACTTGAAATGCTCTGCCAGCTCGATGGCGATGATCTCGTTGTCCTCCACCTGGGAATAGGCTGCAGAGTACAGCCACGCGGCGATATCGTGCTGGCCGTGTTCTTCAAAATACCGGGCTTGATTCAGCAGCAGGTCCCGGGTAAAACCACGGTCATACACAAACAGGTACCAGGCGCAGCTGCAAATAATCACGATCGCAAGCAGGATCGGTAAAATTCGTTTCAGGGCTCGATTCATTCTGTAGCGACCTTTCGGATAGTATTATGTATAAATTATACTAATCGCGAAGAAGGATGTCAAGAACGCGGTTAAATTTGGATACCCTTTCGCCAAGCCTCGACAAATTTACAGCAGCTATGCTGATAAAATACGCTTGGGAGGGATTATTATGGACGAGAAGTGGAAGGCCATCGTGGTGGCGGTGGCGCTTGGGGTGGTGCTGCCTCAACTGCTGCTTAGTATGGCAAAACCGCAGACGCAGCCATCGCCAACGGAGGAAATCACACAGCCCCAAACCCAGCAAACAGTATCTTCGCAAGCTACATATTTACCTATGCTGACAAAGCATAACAGCGTCCACGTGGTGGAGCTGGAGCAGTATGTGCTGGGCGTTGTTTTGGCAGAAATGCCGGCAGAATTTGAAGAAGAAGCGCTGAAAGCGCAGGCGGTGGTGGCGAGGACCTATGCCCTGCGAAGATTGAATCGAAAAGACCGGCACGAGGATGTGGCAGTGTGTACCGACCCCGGCTGCTGCCAGGCATTTATGACCAGGGAAGCGTTTCTGGAAAGCGGAGAAACTGTGGCGGGCTTTGAAAAGCTTGCCCGGGCGGTAGAGCAGACCCGGGGACAAGTTCTGACCTATGAAGGGGAGATCATTGAAGCCACTTATTTTTCCTGCTCCGGCGGCAGAACGGAGGATGCCGTGGCGGTGTGGGGCGAGGTGATACCTTATTTGCAGGCGGTGGACAGCCCCGGGGAGGAAGCGGCGGACAAATACTGGGAGGAGGTCCGCTTTACCGCTGAGGAATTTGAAGAAAGCCTGGGACGGGATTTGTCCGGTCCACCCCAAAGCTGGCTGGGCAAACGGACCTTTACACCCGGCAATGGTGTGCAGACGATGGTTATCGGCGGTATTACCTATACCGGAACACAGTTACGGGAATTGTTGGGCTTGAATTCCACGGCTTTTTTGATGACGGCAGACAGTGGTGGCATCACCGTGGAAACCCTTGGAAAAGGTCACCGGGTGGGAATGAGCCAGTACGGTGCAGATGCTATGGCGAGAAACGGCAGCGCCTATGATGAAATTCTGATGCATTACTATCAGGGAACGAGAATTGACAAAATGGAGAATATCGAGTAAGATAGTGTAACATATCTATAGAAAGGGGGAAGCGCTGGATGCCTATCAGAATCCCCAATGATCTGCCGGCAGCAGAAACGCTGCAGCAGGAAAATATTTTCGTTATGCCGCAAAACCGGGCGCTGACCCAGGATATCCGTCCGTTGGAGATCGTGCTGCTGAATTTGATGCCTACCAAGATCACAACGGAAACGCAGCTGAGCCGTCTGCTTGGCAATACGCCTTTGCAGGTAAACCTGGAGCTGATGCACACCACGACCCACCAGTCCAAAAATACTTCTCAGGAGCATATGCTGTCGTTCTACAAGAGCTTTGATGAGCTGAAGGACCGCAAGTTTGACGGAATGGTTATCACCGGTGCGCCGGTGGAAAAGATGGCGTTTGAGGATGTAGACTACTGGCCGGAGCTGTGCGAGATTATGGAGTGGAGCAAGAAAAATGTCCATTCCACACTCCACATCTGCTGGGGCGCGCAGGCAGGACTTTACTACCATTACGGTGTGGACAAGGTTGCGCTGCCGGAGAAGATGTTCGGCGTGTTCCCGCATACGGCTGACTATAAGCGCTCCATTTTGCTGCGGGGCTTCGACGATCAGTTTTGGGTGCCCCATTCCCGTCACACTACGGTGCTGCGTGAGGATATCGAGAAGGTGCCGGAGCTGAAGATTTTGGCATCTTCAGAAGAAAGTGGTGTATATGCCATTGCCAATAAGGGCGGCAGGCAGATCTTTATCACCGGCCACTCTGAGTATGATCCGCTGACCCTGGAAAGTGAGTACTTAAGGGATAAGAATCAGGGCCTGCCGATTTCGGTGCCGAAGAATTATTATCCGAACGATGATGATACGAAGGAGCCCATCGTGCGCTGGCGCGGTCACGCCAATCTGCTGTTTTCCAATTGGCTCAACTATTTCGTCTATCAGACGACGCCTTACGACATTATGGCCATCGGCGAAACACAAGAATAAATTGCAGGAGTCGAAAGACTCCTGCTTTTTTGTATAGAACCGGGGCATTTATGGGGAAAATTCAGGGAAAGACTTGCACACAGCCGAAAAGGATGCTATAATATTTCCAATTATTATGGGAGAGTGCTGTATCGCTATGGGAGAACCGCAGTACCGTTTGGAAGGAATTGTCCGAACCCGCTCAGAGCAGATGGAGGATTTTGAAGGTCCGCTGGATGTTATTTTCCTGCTGCTGAGCAAAAATAAAATAGAGATTCAGGACGTTTCCATCACGGCGATCCTGGAGCAGTATTTGGCATATTTGGATGAGATGAAGCGGCTGGATATGGAAATCGCCAGCGAGTTTATCACCATGGCATCCCACCTGATGCTGATCAAGACCAAGATGCTGCTGTCCGCGGCAGAGCGTGAGGAAGCGCAGACTGAGCTGGATATCCTGCGCCAGTCGCTGATCGAGCGCCAGCGCAAGGAGGCCATCGAGCAGATCCGCACCGCCATCACCTGGCTGGAGCCGAGAAATGAGATCGGCCGCTGCCTGTTTGTGAAGCAGCCTGAGCCTATCAGCAGAAGCCAAACCTATCGCTATCAGCACGAGGTCAATGATATGTTGCGGGCGCTGGAGGAGATCGCAGAGCGCAATCAGCGCCGTCTGCCGCCGCCTACCGTCAACTTCAAGGGCATCGTGGGCAAGGAGCCCTATCCTGTGACCCGTAAGGTCAGGGAGGTGCTGCGCCAGCTGGTGCTGCGTGGCGTGGAAAAGCTGAAAAATCTGTTTAAGGGAAACAAGAGCCGCTCCGAGATCGTTGCCACATTCCTGGCGGTTCTGGAGATGTGCAAGGTTGGCTCTGTTACGCTGGAGGATGATAATTCCGGCGAGAATCCCAATGTCCGCGTGTTGGATGCGGAAATTCCGGTAAAGGAGGAGTCCTGATGGAACTGGAACAATTGCAAAGAGCCATTGAGGCGATCCTCTTCGCTGCCGGTGAGCGCGTGGAGGCATCCCGCCTGGCAATGGCATTGGAAACCGATGTGAAAGAGATCGTTGCCGCTGCCGATGCGCTGGCGGACGAGCTGGCCTTTGCCCGCAGAGGCATCCGCATTTTGAAGCTGGAAAAGGGCTACCAGATGGTATCCTCCGGCGAAATGGCCGACTATGTAACCAAAGCGCTGGAGACCCGCAAGCCTCCGAAGCTGTCGGCTTCTCAGCTGGAAACGCTGACCATTATTGCTTATTATCAGCCTGCCACCAAGGCAATGGTAGAGCAGATCCGAGGGGTTGACAGCTCCTATTCTGTCGGCGCTTTGCTGGATAAGAAGCTGATCGAGGAAGCCGGCAGATTAAATGTGCCGGGCAGACCCATTTTGTACCGTACCACACCGAATTTCCTGCGGACCTTCGGCATCTCCACATTGGAGGAGCTGCCACCCATTGAAAAGGTCAGCTTTGGTGAGCCGGAAGTGGTGGAGGAAATGGAACAGCAGACGATTGAAGAGTCTGCCACGGCTACGCAGGAGGAAGCCTGATGTGGTGGCTGATTGCGTTGGCGGCCATCGTGGCTCTGGCATTTCTGCCCCTGGGCATTCAGGCAAAGTATAATGCCGGTGGCGCGGCTGCCTGGCTGATCCTGGGGCCGTTTCGCCTTGTGCTGTACCCATCCAAAAAGCAGGATAAGAAGCCGAAAAAGAAAACTGCCCAACCAAAAGAGAAAAAGTCCTCCGGCAAGAAGGAGAAAGGCGGAAGTTTTTCCGATTTCTTCCCCCTGGTGGATGCGGTGCTGGATTTTCTGGGCGATCTGCTTTGCCGCAAGCTGCGGGTGAAAAAGCTGCAGGCCAAGGTGATTATGGCAGGGGATGACCCCTGTGACCTGGCGGTAAACTATGGAAGAGCCTGGGCGGCACTGGGCAATCTTGTGCCGGCGCTGGAACGGTTTTTTGTGATCAAAAAGCGTGATCTGCAGGTGGAGTGTGACTTTACTGCGGAGAAAACTTTGATCGATGCGCATTTGGAGCTGACCATTACCCTGGGCAGACTTTTGCATCTGGGCGTGCGTTACGGCATCCGGGTGCTGCGTGAATACTCTAAAATTGTTAAATTAAGAAAAGGCGGTGCTATACAATGAGCCAAACCCTTCCCAATATGCTGGAAAACACCATTGCAAAGATCCGTGAGATGGTAGACGTTAATTCTGTCATCGGTGAGCCCATCACAACGGCTGACGGTGTGACCATCATTCCCGTTTCCAAGGTCAGCGTCGGCTTTGGCGGCGGCGGTAGCGACTATGTGTCCCGTAATGCCAACAAGCAAGAAAATCCCTTCGCCGGTGGTGCAGGCGGCGGCGTGAAGGTAACACCCATTGCTTTCCTGATCGTAAAGGAAGGCTCTGTCCGGATGCTGCCGGTGGCAACGCCTGCCAACACCACGGTGGATCGCCTTGTGGAGCAGGTTCCCGATGTGCTGGACAAGATCGCAGCATTTATTGATTCTCACACCAAGAAAGAAGAATAATTTTCCCTCCTGCGGCAATACTAGCCGTGGGTGAGAGAAAATGAAAAAACGGATAATTCGGACGGCGGCTGCCCTGGTGGCTGCCGTCCTGCTGCTACCTTGCCACGCACAGGCGATTTCTGCACAGAAGGCCATCCTGATGGATGCCGAGACCGGTCGGGTAATTTATGAAAAGGATGCCTACAGCCGCAGCCTGATCGCCAGCACTACCAAGATTATGACTGCTTTGGTGGTCTGCGAGCAATGCAATGTGCTGGACCGGGTGCGGATTTCCAAAGAGGCTGTGGGGATCGAAGGCTCTTCAATGTACCTGAAAGAGGGAGAAGTGCTTACTGTTCAGGAGCTTCTGTATGGCTTGATGCTCCATAGTGGCAATGATGCTGCGGTGGCGCTGGCTATTTACTGCGGCGGTACGGTAGAGGGCTTTGTACAGCTGATGAATGACAAGGCGTATCGCCTGGGATTGACTGGTACGCATTTTGAAAATCCCAATGGGCTGGACAGTCCTGCACATTACTCAACAGCCCGGGATCTTGCGGTGCTGACCGCTTATGCAATGCAAAATCCCATTTTTGCCCAAACGGTTTCGACAAAAACCGTGCGGGTGGGGGAGCGGAATTTGCAAAATCACAATAAGCTCTTATGGCGCATCGACGGCGCAGACGGGGTCAAGACTGGGTTTACCAAGGCTGCCGGACGGATTTTGGTGTCCAGTGCCAGGCGGGATGGCCGGCGGCTGATTTGCGTGACCATCAATGACGGCAACGATTGGGTAGATCATCAGCTTCTGCTGGAAGATGGCTTTCAGCGATATGAGAATCGGGTCATCGTCCGTGCAGGTGATGTTTTGGGGCAGCGTGCTGTTGTTGCCGGGGATGCTGATACGGTGCAGCTGGTGGCGGCAGAGGATTTTGCGTTTGCACTGACTGCGCAAGAGCAGCCGCAGATATTGCCGTCCGGGGCAGAGTTTGACTATGCGCCGGTGGTGCGTGGTGCCGATGCCGGCTTTGCATATATTCTTTTGGACGGAAAGCCCATCGGCAAAGTCCGGCTCATTTACAGCCAAACGGTGGAACAGGTAAAAGAACAGGAAAAGAAACCATTTTGGAAACGATTGTTGGGAGGAGCGCTATGACCGAGCGATTACAAAAAATACTGTCTGGCCGTGGCGTGGCATCCCGGCGAGCAGCGGAAAAAATGATTACAGACGGACGGATAACCGTCAATGGCCGGGTGGCGCTTTTGGGTGAAAGCGCCGATCCGGAGGTGGACGAAATTTTGCTGGATGGGAGGCCCCTCCCATCCCCTTCGGAGAATGTGTACATCCTGCTTCACAAGCCCAGAGGCTATGTAACCACGGTGTCCGATGACCGGGGCAGAAGGTCGGTGATGGAGCTGATTGCCGATTGTCCTACACGGGTCTACCCTGTAGGGCGGCTGGATATGGACTCTGAGGGCTTGCTGCTGCTGACCAACGATGGCGAATTTGCCAACACCCTGATGCACCCGAAGCACAATGTGGACAAAACTTATGAGGTTTGGGTCACCGGCTATCATAATGCGGCGCTGGCGCTTTTGGCACGCCCTATTACCTTGGACGGCTACACCATCCGCAAGCCGGAAGTGAAGCTTTTGTGGGAAGATGCCGGCAAAGCAAAGCTGCTTATCACCATTCACGAGGGCAGAAACCGGCAGATTCGCAGAATGTGCGAAGCGTCAAATATGCACGTTACAAGACTTCGCCGCATCAGCGAAGGCGGCCTGAAGCTGGGAGAATTGCCCCTGGGCAAGTGGCGCTACTTAACCAAAGAAGAGATCGAGAGCATATAAAATCGTCCCCAACTGGGGACGATTTTTGCAATTTTCGCTTCAGCATCTTGCAAAAATGCAAGAATACTGTTATTATGAGAACAATCAATGTTCGAAAGAAGGCGCATCGAGATGAGCAACAATATTTTGTCCCTGCTGCAAAGTAAAATGCCGACCTTTTCCAAGGGCCAGCGGCGCTTGGCGCAGTATATCACCGAGTCGTATGACAAGGCAGCGTTCCTGACCGCCAGCCGCCTGGGAAAAGCCGTAGGGGTATCGGAATCTACGGTGGTTCGCTTTGCTGTGGAGTTGGGTTTTGACGGCTATCCCAGTATGCAAAAGGCGATGCAGGAGATGGTGGTCAACCGCCTGACGTCTGTGCAGCGCATTGAGGTGGCCAATGACCGCATCGGCGATCAGGATATCGTTTCGATGGTGCTGCAGGCGGATATGGACAAGCTCCGCAAAACCGGTGAGACCCTGGACAGAAATGAATTTCAGTCGGCGGTAAATGCCATTTTGAAGGCAAAGCGTGTCTATATCCTGGGTGTGCGCTCTGCCGCGACGCTGGCCAATTTCCTGGGGTATTACTTAAACTATATGTTCCGCAATGTCCATATTGTTACAGCTTCCGGCGCAGGCGAAATGTTTGAGCAGATCGTGGGCGTGGGCGCAGAGGATGTGGTGATTGCATTCAGCTTCCCATGATACTCCTCCACCACCGCCAAGGGCGCGCAGTATTGCCGCTCTACCGGTGCGACGGTGATCGGCGTCACCGACAGCCGGCTGTCGCCTTTGGGCCAAAATTGCGACTATGTACTGCTGACCAAGAGCGATATGGTCTCCCTGGTGGACTCCTTGGTGGCACCGCTGAGCATTGTCAATGCGCTGATCGTGGCGCTGGCTGCCAAGCGGGAAAAGGAACTGGGTCGCACCTTTAACGCCCTGGAGCATATTTGGGAAGAATACAATGTTTACGAAAAGCAGGTCGATCTTGTATGATATTTGACGGCATTATCATCGGTGGCGGCCCTGCCGGTATGTTCGCTGCCATTATCGCCGCGCAGCAAGGGCAGAAGGTGCTTCTGCTGGAGCACAATGACCGCCTGGGCAAGAAGCTGCTGATCACCGGCAAGGGTAGATGCAATGTGACCAACAACTGCACACCGCAGGAGGTTTTGCAGAACGTGCCGAGAAACGGCAGATTCCTGTACAGCGCAATGGCGGCTTGTCCGCCGGATAAGGTGATGGGCTTTTTTGAGGACCGTGGCTGCGCGCTGAAAACCGAGCGTGGCAACCGTGTGTTTCCGGTGACCGATCGGTCCCAATCTGTGCTGGAATGTCTGCAAAATGAACTGCGCCAGCAGAAAGTCACCGTTCGCACTGCCCGGGCAAAGGAGATCCTGACGGAAAATGGCAACGTCAGCGGTGTGCGAACCGACCAGGTGACCATCAATGCAAGCTGGGTCATTTTGGCTACCGGCGGTTTGAGCTATCCTACCACCGGATCTACCGGCGATGGCCATACAATGGCGGCTGCCCTGGGGCATACCGTTACCCAAACCGAGGGCTCTTTGGTGCCGCTGGAAACAGCAGGGGAGGATTGCCAGCAGATGCAGGGCCTGAGCCTGCGCAATGTGGGCGTGAAGCTGGTCAATGAAAAGAATAAGGTGCTGTATAAAGACTTTGGCGAGCTGCTGTTTACCCATTTTGGTGTGTCCGGCCCTACGGTGCTCAGTGCCAGCGCCCATATAAAGGGCAATTGCCGGCTGCTTATTGACCTGAAACCGGCCTTGGACGAGAGTAAGCTGGACAGCCGCATTCTGCGGGATTTGGAAATGTACAAGAATCGGACGATGGAAAATGCGTTGACCGATCTTCTGCCCAGGTCGATGATTCCGGTTATCCTGCGCAGATGCGCCATCGCTGCCGATATGCAGGCCAACAGCCTGACCAGGCAGCAGCGCCGGGCGCTGGTGGAAAACTTGAAGGCATTTTCCGTTGAGATTACCGGAAAGCGACCGGTGGCAGAGGCCATCATCACTTCCGGCGGTGTCAAGGTGTCGGAAATCGACCCAAAGACCATGGAATCCAAGCTGATACCGGGGCTGTATTTTGCCGGTGAGATCATCGATTGCGATGCCTATACCGGCGGATTTAACCTGCAGATCGCCTGGGCAACGGCCTATGCTGCCGGTATGTCGGCAAGCGGTGGCTACCCGGAGGAATAGGGTGTTTTGCATGGCAAAAATTCCTCTAAAAAACTATTAAAAAATGCTTGACAAACGAATATGGGATGTGTATAATAAAACCCGTCGCTGAGGCAATATGTCAATGCGATCGGTTTGGGAGCATAGCTCAGCTGGGAGAGCATCTGCCTTACAAGCAGGAGGTCACAGGTTCGAGCCCTGTTGTTCCCACCATACATCTGGCCCTGTGGTGCAGTCGGTTAGCACGCCAGCCTGTCACGCTGGAGGCCGACGGTTCGAGTCCGTTCGGAGTCGCCATTCTATTTTATAACAGAGGGAGGTGGCTTGTATGTCACGAAAAACTAAGATGAACTCAATTACGAGCCCCGAGCTCATCAATCAAATCAATCCAGAAAACATGCGCCTGAAAAATGACTTTCTTGACTATCTGCGGTCTGTTCAGCGCAGCCCCGGAACTATTGCTGGATACTCCAACGACCTAGATATTTTCTTTGTGTGGGTGTTGCAAAATGCTCGCAACAAATTTTTTGTCGATATCACAAAGCGGGATATCGTTGCGTATCAGGGGTGGCTAATTAACTCAAACGAGAACAGTTCTTCTCGTGTCCGGAGGCTTAAGGCTGCGATTAGTTCGTTGTCTAATTATTGTGAAAACATTCTTTCTGATGACGAGCCGGAGTTTCGGAGCTTCCGTTCAATCGTTAGAAAAATTGAGAATCCTGCTTTGCGACCCGTTCGTGCAAAGACGGTATGGGAAGACTCAGAGCTGGAAGATTTGCTTAATAAACTAGTCGAACATAGGGATTTTGACAAAGCGTGCTATTTAGCATTGGCAATGTATAGTGGTCGCCGTAA
>JAZSCE010000012.1:0-21646 GCA_045602725.1 Faecousia sp.
GACTTATCGTTTTGCCATCGTCCTGCGCGGCATTGCCATGGGTGTCAAGAAGATCACCCTTGTGCTCAGCTATCCCTCGGACGAGGTCGGCAATCATCTGTTCAATCCCGAACTTTTGGAAGACTCCGGTGTGAATCCTTACAGCGATGTGCTGACGGAGGAAAAGTACCGGGAGCTGTTCGGTCAGAATCTGCACCCCTTCACATTGGTGGACTATGTGCAGTACTACGGCGACCTGATCCGGGAGTGCGGCGCTGAGGTGGAGATCATCTTTGCCAACAACCCCAAGGTGATCCTGAACTACACCAAGCACGTACTGACCTGCGATATCCACACCCGTGCCCGCACCAAGCGGATCCTGAAGGCTGCCGGCGCTGAAGTGGTCTGCGGTTTGGACGATATTCTGACCGAGAGCATCGACGGCAGCGGCTACAACGAAAAGTTTGGTCTGCTGGGCTCCAACAAGTCTACTGAGGACAAGATCAAGCTGTTCCCCAAGGAATGCGGTGACCTGGTGCTGGAAATTCAGAGAAGATTCCTGGAGCGCACCGGCAAGAACATCGAAGTGATGGTCTACGGTGACGGCGCGTTTAAGGATCCCGTAGGCAAGATTTGGGAGCTGGCTGACCCCAGCGTTTCCGTGGCCAACACCCCCGGCCTGGAGGGTACGCCCAACGAGCTGAAGCTGAAATATTTGGCTGACAATGATTTTGCAGAGCTTTCCGGCGACGCCTTGAAGGCTGCTATTGAGCAGCGGATCCGGGAAAAGGGTGATCTGGCCGGCTCCATGGCATCCCAGGGTACCACACCCCGCCGCCTGACGGACTTAATCGGCTCTTTGTGCGATCTTACTTCCGGCTCCGGTGACAAGGGCACGCCCATCATCCTGGTCCAGGGCTATTTCGACAACTATACCAACTAAAACAAAAAACGGAGTGCATTTGCACTCCGTTTTCTTTTTAGAAAAAGCTGGTTACAAAAATTTCAATACCGATCGCTATCAGGATCACACCGCCGAAGATGCCGGCTTTTCCTGCCAGCTTAGTGCCCACCTTCTTGCCGATGACAATGCCCGCAAAGCAGATTGCAAAGGTAACTGCGGCAATCAGGCAAACGGCGACGGCCGCCTCAAAGAAATTGTAATCAGCGATGGTAAAGCCCACAGACAGCGCATCGATTGAGGTGGCAATGCCTTGCAGCAGCAACGCGCTCAAGGTCAGCGTAATATTGCAAACGCCCTCATTTTCGCACTTTATGCTATCCAGAATCATTTTGGCGCCGATGTAGCTCAACAGCCCCAGGGCGATCCAGGGAATCAGGTCATCCAAAACGCCAAAAATCTGCACCAGCGTATGTAAGCACACCCAGCCCAGCAGCGGCATCAGGCCCTGAAATATGCCGAAAATGCCGGCAATCAGCAGCATTTTCCGGATGCGCATATGAGACTCGTTGAGACCATTGGCCAGGGATACGGAGAAGGCATCCATCGCCAGCCCCACGCCCAGCAGAAGGCTATTAAAATAGAACATAAACTGGGTAGGCATCTGTTTTCCTCCTGATGTAGATCATCCCGCTTACAGTATCATACGGTAATATTTTTGTCAATATGATGACCAAACCGGCGCACCTTTCCGTGCGCCGGTTTGTATTTTTACTCTGCGTCGGCGTAGCCCATAGGGTTGGTGCTCTGCCACAGCCAGGAGTCCCGGCACATATCAGCCAGGGTCTTTTCGGCCTTCCAATGCAGCTTCTCAGCGCTCTTGGCAGGGTCTGCGTAGCAGGTGCCGATGTCGCCGGGGCGGCGCTCGACGATCTTGTAAGGCACAGCAACACGGTTCACATCAATAAAGGTATGGACCATATCCAGCACGCTGTAGCCGGTGCCGGTACCCAGATTGAACACTTCGCAGCCGGCGTTCTCGGTGGCATACTTGACGGCTGCCACGTGGCCTCTTGCCAGGTCCACAACGTGGATATAGCCCCGGACCCCGGTGCCGTCAGGGGTGTCATAGTCGTTGCCAAACACATTCAGCTGCTCACGGCGGCCAACGGCAACCTGGGTGATGTAGGGCATCAGGTTATTGGGGATGCCACGGGGATCTTCACCGATGCGGCCGCTGTGGTGCGCACCGATGGGATTGAAGTAACGCAGCAGAACGATGCTCCACTCCTTGTCAGCGTGGCTCATACCGCTGAGGATCTGCTCGGTCATATACTTGGTCCAGCCGTAGGGATTGGTGCAGTAGCCGGTGCGGCTGGTTTCCTTCAGGGGCATTTCATTGTCTGCGGTGTAGACGGTAGCGGAGGAGGAGAAGATCAGGTTCTTCATACCCACTTCCTTCATCACCTTGGTCAGCACCAGGGTAGAATTCAGGTTGTTGTCATAGTACTCCCAGGGCATTGCCACGCTTTCGCCAACCGCCTTCAGGCCGGCGAAATGAATGACGCAGGACACGTCATTCTCTGCAAAGATCTTCTTCAGCAGAGCTTCGTCACGGACATCGCCTTCATAAAACTTCAGGGTCTTGCCGGTCAGCTCCTGCACACGCTTCAGGCTTTCGGGGTTAGAGTTGCACAGATTGTCCACAACCACAACTTCGTAGCCTTCGTTCAGCAGTTCGACACAGGTATGGGAGCCGATATAGCCGGCACCGCCGGTAACCAACACTTTCATATAATTACCCTCCATTTGGTATTTTTTAATATTTTACTCCAGTAAAATAAAAAAAGCAAGCATACGCAGGTATCATTCCCGATTTTATCTTGCTATTTTTCTATAATGTAGGTATAATGTAATTGGTGGAACTATATCCACTGACATCCAAAATACATCCAGGGAGGTTTTTTATGGACACCATTTATGTAACCGGCCACCGCAATCCGGATACGGATTCCATCGTTGCTGCTATGGCTTATGCCGCACTGCGCAACGCTTTGGGTGATCGGGAATATGTTGCCGCCTGCCTGGGTCGGGTCTCCGATGAGACGCAGATCGTTTTGGATCGGTTTGGCTTCCAGCCGCCGCAGCTGCTGCGTAATGTCCACACCCAGGTAAAGGATCTTGAATTCGATACCCCTCCGGTGCTTTCTGCCGCTGTGACCATGGGCAGAGCCTGGGAGGCTTTGGGCAGCGTTTCCGGCATTGCCGCGATTCCCGTTGCCAACGATGATGGCACGCTGTTCGGTATGCTGTCCCGGGAAAATGTGGCCCACTACAATATGAGCCTTGCCACCGCCGGTAAGCTGGAGTCCGTTCCCCTGTTCAATGTCCTGTCCATTTTGGAGGGCAAGGTACTCAACGATGCCGGCGACCGGACGGATATGATCTCCGGTGAGGTATGCATCGCCCTGCCGCAGCAGCAGGAAACGCTGCTGTTCAACTCGGAGGATTCCATCGTTTTGTGCGGCCATCAGCCGGAAATGATTCGCCGGGCTCTGGAAATGAATGTCAACTGCCTGGTGCTGTGTCAGGCACAGCTCAGCGAAGAACTGCGCAACCTTCCCACCAAGACCTGCATCATCTCCACCCCCTATGATGCCTACCGGACGGCCCGATTGATCTTCCAATCCATTCCCATCAGCCGGATCTGCAACACCAAGGGCCTGATCTGCTTCCATCTGGAGGATCGTGTGGACGATGTGCGGGAGCAGATGCTGAAGCACCGCTATTCCTGCTATCCCATTTTGGACAGCGAAGAAAAGGTTGTAGGCGTTTTGAGCCGGTATCACCTGCTGCGCCCCCGCAGAAAGCGGATCGTGCTGGTGGATCACAACGAGTTCAGCCAATCCGTGCCCGGCTTGGAGGAAGCGGATATCCTGGAGATCATCGATCACCACCGCCTGGCAGATATTCAGACCACCAATCCCATCTATGTCC
This sequence comes from Faecousia sp., assembly GCA_045602725.1. Lineage (GTDB taxonomy): Bacteria > Bacillota > Clostridia > Oscillospirales > Oscillospiraceae > Faecousia. Next base: position 3,878 of record JAZSCE010000012.1, read on the forward strand.
GAAATGAGCCGGTGGGCTCTACCAATACCATCATCGCCGGTATGTTCCAGGATCGGGGTCTGATGCCCTCTCCCAAGCTGGCAGGTATGATGGCTGCCGCTATTTTGTCGGATACCGTTATGTTCAAGTCCCCCACCTGCACCGAGCGGGATATTCGCACCGCAGAGCGGATGGCGCGGATCGCCAACATTTCCCTGGATGAGCTGGGGCGGGAGATCTTCTCCTCCTCTGTGGATGGCAAGTCTGCCGAGGATCTGCTCAATGCAGACTACAAGGAATTCCACATCGCCGGCCACGATTTGGCTGTGGCGCAGATCACCTGTGTGGACAGCCCCAAGATTTTGGAGCGCAAGGACGAATTCCTCGCCCTGATGCGCCAAATGAAGGCGAAGAAGGATTTTTCCATGGTGATCCTGATGCTGACCGATGTGCTGATGGAAGGCACACAGCTGATCTATTTGGGCAGCGACGAGATCATCGAGCAGGCCTTCAACATCAAGCCCAAGGACAATGCCGTATTCCTGCCCCGGATTATGAGCCGGAAAAAGCAGATCATTCCGATGCTGTCGGCACTTTGGGGTTAAACAAAACTTCTAGGAGAACGATATGGGTTTTCGCCGCTTGCTGGGTAATGACCAGCTGAAACAGAACTTAACAAACGCCCTCAATAGCGGCCATATTTCCCACTTCTACCTCATCAGCGGACCGGCAGGCTCCGGCAGGCATACCCTTGCCCGACTGCTGGCTGCGGCGATCCTATGCCAGGGGCAGCAAAAGCCCTGTATGAGCTGCAGCGTCTGCCGCAAAGTGATGGGTAGCAACCATCCCGACTTTATCACCGTAGACGATCCGGAGAAAAAGACCGTCCCGGTGGATTTAATCCGCGAGGCAAGAGCGGATATTTACATTCAACCCAATGAATCCGACCATAAGATTTATCTCTTCCCCCGGGCGCAGGATATGGGCGTCCCCAGCCAAAATGCGCTGCTGAAGGTTTTGGAAGAACCGCCGAAATACGGCGTATTTATCCTGATTACCGATAATCCCGAGAGTCTGCTGCCTACGGTGCGCTCCCGGTGCACGCCGCTGCAGCTGCAGCCACTGCCGGAAGATGTTCTGATGCGCTCACTCAGCAATGAATTCCCCAATACAACAAGGGAAGATCTTCGTGCCGCCGCCATTCGCAGCTGCGGCTTCCTGGGGCAGGCAAAAAAGCTGCTGGATGGCAGTATGTCCGTTCCGCCCCAAACCGAGAATTTTGTCAAAAGCTTTTCCCAGCGGGATCCGCTGCTGCTTGTGCAGACCTTGGTCCCTATGGAAAAGATGAAACGGGATCAGCTGATCCCCATGCTGCAGCAATGGCTGGAGCTGTTGGAAGGTGCGCTTTCCTGCCGGGCAGGTATGCCGGGTGTGGATCCGCTATCGCGCACTTTAAGCGCAAACCGCAGTTCTCAGGACCTGATGCAGGCCATTTCCTGCCTGCAGAAGGCCATCGAGTATGCCCAGGGTAATGGGTCCATCGCCGCCATCTGCGGCTACCTCGCCTGGGCTTTGCGCTAAAATAGAAATGTACTGCCCATGTGGCAGAGATAAAGGAGTTACAAATGGAAGAACAAATTACGACCTCCGGCGTGGAAGTGGTGGACATCCAGTTCCGCCCCGGTCAGAAGGTATATTATTTTGGCCCGGCTGGTCTTACGCTGCGCGCCGGCGATCACGTCATCATCGACACCGCCCGTGGCCCTGAATACGGCATCTGCACCGGCGGTAACCACCGCATTCCCGAAAAGGACATCATCTCTCCCCTGCGCTGCGTACTGCGCATCGCCACCAAGCAGGACGAAGCCACCATCGAGGAAAACCGCAAAAAGGAAGCCGAAGCCTTCAACACCTGCCTGAAAATGGTGGAGGAGCAGGGCCTGGATATGCAGCTGGTCAGCGCTGAATGTGCCTTTGACGGCAGCAAGATCATCTTTTTCTTCACCGCTGATGAGCGTGTGGATTTCCGTGAGCTGGTAAAGAATCTGGCATCTACCTTCCACACACGCATTGAGCTGCGGCAAATTGGTGTCCGTGACAAGGCCAAGATGGTCGGCGGCCTGGGCATTTGCGGCAGACCGTTTTGCTGCGCCAGCTTCCTGGACGATTTCCAGCCCGTTTCCATCAAAATGGCAAAAACGCAGAATTTGAGTCTGAATCCCACCAAAATCTCCGGCACCTGCGGCAGACTGATGTGCTGCCTGAAGTACGAGCAGGAGGCATATGAGGATCTGCTGCGCACCGCACCGAAGGCCGAGTCCTTTGTGGACACGCCGGAGGGCCGTGGCACAGTAGTTGAGGTCGATCTGCTGCGCCAGCGGGTCAAGGTGCGTATGGAAAATCAGCCGGAGGTGATCTCCTCCTTTGCCAATGCCGACATCGCCATTTTGCGCAGCGGCAAGGCGAAAAAGAACGACCCTCCCATTCCCGATGACCTGGCGCCCATCTCCGGCGCAGCCAAGCGCCGCCGCAAGGAAACGCCTGAGGAGGAATACCCCAAGTTTGAGTCCTATCAGGTGCGCTATAACGACGGCACGGTAGAAGAGCCACCTGTGCAGCCGGAAGCACCTCAGGAGGAGGCTCCCGCCGCTGAAAGCAAGGTGCCCAACCGCCGCAACCGCAGAAACAAGGGCAAAAAGAGCGCTGCCCAGGCAGAAGCGCCTGCCGCAACTGCCGCAGAGCCTGCCGGCGAAGCTGCGGACAAGCCCAAGAAAAACAATCACCATCGCCGTCGCCATCACCACCGCCCCAAGCACAATAGCGGGCAATGACAGCTTTGGACGTAAAAAAACGAGGTGTTTTGCAACACCTCGTTTTTCTTATCCGTTTACACGGCTTTCAATTTTGGTCAGCGCGCTTTTCATTGCTTCGTAATCTTCCACCGTTACAGAGTCGATGCTGTAGTTTTCATAGGCTTGCAAGGCTTCCCGTATCCGCAGCAGCTTGATCTGCCCGGCTTCATTCTCAAAATGATAGATAGGCACATAGTCATAGCCTGTAATGGACACCCTGCCCGTCTGACCGCTGCGTGTGATCTCCATATCCAAAATCACCGAGTAGTCCGTGCCGGCCTTGTCTCCATCACCCAGCAGGTCGCCCAAAGAATAGGCAATCAGCATACCCGTCTTTTCGTCAAAACCGATCTTCTGCACGTAGTGCGGATGGGTGCCCACAATGGCATCCACGCCACCGTCCGCCATAATTTCCACGATTTTCTCCTGGGTCTTGCTGATCTGATCGTTAAATTCGCTGCCCCAATGCAGCAGGGCGATGGTAATGTCCGGCTTCTGCTTCTCGATGGCCTCCAGGACCGATTGGATTCTTTCCTCGTCCACCTTTTGGTAGGCACTGTTGTAATCTTCGTACAGCAGATTTACGCAATGCTCACTGCCGCCGGGAAGGCCTCTGCCGTCCATACCCTTGGTAAAGGCGGTGATGGCAATGCGGATGCCATCCACCTCCCGGACCAGGAAGCCCTGATAGCGCTGGAACTGCTCCTCCGTTGCGTAGGTTCCCACGCTCTGCATTCCGGCGCTGCGGATGCCGTCCAATGTGGATGACAAGCCCAAAATGCCATTGGTAATGGATTTGGAATTGGCTGTCTGCAAAATATCCACACCGGCATTGCGCATAGCCTGCGCCAATCCCACCGGAGCGGAATTATGCAATGAGCCGTAGGGTTCTTCGTAAAGGTTGCCCTCGAAATTCAGCGTGGTCAGATCGCCGCCGGAAAGAATCGGCATCAGATCCAAAAACACATCGGAATAGTCATAATTACTGCCGCCGGCAGCTACCACCTTATCCGTCACATTCACATCGCCGCCGGATACAAAGTGGATCACCGTATCCGTTCCGGTGCCGGTACTGCCGCTGTCTCCGGGGTTTTGGGTATCGGAGGGCTGCAGGACAATTGCCAAAACAATGCCTGCCACCACCGCCAGCGCTGCAACAGCGATGCCGATCTTCGCGCCGACAGAAAGCCCGGTACTATTCAATTTTCTGCCAAAAAGCGCCATAGCATTCCCTCCGTAGTTTTTTCGTTTATTATCTTACACCATTTAGGCGCAGAACTCAAGACCCATTATTCATTGACATATCCATCATTTGGTATTACAATAAAAATATAACAAATGCAAAGGAGTTTTTGCTATGAAGCGGTTATCTTTCGGCGTCAGATTCCTTCTTGGATTTATCACTTTCCTGCTGTGCGTTGCCCTGTTTGTCACCACCGTGGCAGGCATTCTCATTTCCAATGTTGTGCAGATAGTCTCCTCCCAGGACAATCTGCAGGACCTTCTGCGGCAGGTGCTGTTTGTGGATATGCTGCATCCGGCTTCCCCCCGCAATGCGCCCCTGGGCAATGCCCCTGCGCTGCGAAAAGCGCCCATCAGGACCCTCTCCCCTGCAGGTATCCGGTTTGCTGAGCAGCAGGATGCTACCTCTATGGTGGAATGGATCTACGGAGCTTTGGCCGAGGATTTCGGCGATGAGCTGCAGGTAGACCTGGAGACCGTTAAGGAGTTCGTGGAGCGCTCTACCCTGGATGATTTCCTGGTAGAAAAGGGCGCCGGCCTTATCAACGATGTCTTTACCGGTGAAAGCACCGTTACCCTGGGTGCTGACGAGATCAAGACCAAGATTGAAGAAAATGCCGGCCTGATCGAGGAATACTTCGGCGTTGCCGTGGATATGCAGGTGGTGGAGGATGTAACCACCATCATCGAAGAGAACGAATATGTCGCCCGGCTGGAGGAAGAAGGCATCGTCAATGTCCTTATGAATTTGGATGGCAGCACTTCCCCCGATGGCGCAGACAATGCGGACAAGCAGATGATCCAGCAGGCGCTGGACACCGGCCGTATGGTGCTTTCCGTCACTACGGTGATTATTTGCGCTGTTGCCGTTTTGCTGCTGATTGGCTTGATTCTGCTGACCAATATGAAGCAGATTTGGGTGGGCCTGAATAAGATCGGCGTCACCCTGATGCTCGCTGCGCTGCCTTTCATTGCACTGACGGTCGCTGTTTGGGCGATTCCCGCCGGTTGGGCTGCGATGTTTGATATGCCTGCCATCACAGAAATCGCAGTCAACGCCGTTGTGAATATCAATTCCGTCATTTGCTTTGGCATATTTGCCGCTGGCCTGGTGCTGCTGATTGCCGGCATCGTGACCTACTGCATCGTACGCAGCAAGCGCAAGAAGGCCGCTCAGCTGGCTGCCCTGGAAGAGGCTGTCATCGAAGAAGCGCCCCTGCCTGAGGTTACCTTCCCTGCCGAGGAAACTCCTGCTGAGGAAGCGCCCACCGAAGAAGCTGCCGACGAGGAAGATGCCGACGAGGAAACCTCCGACGATGAAGCTGCCGTTGCGCAGACTCCTGACGAGGAAACCACGGAAACTGTCTAACCTACATACAAACAACCGGCCTCCATTACGGAGGCCGGTTTTCTTATCTTAAAAATCCGGGATGAAAATTTGCGTTGCAGAGTCGGCTTCCTGGGTAAAGCCCTCCAAATCGTTCAGGTACATCCAGCTTAAACCGCATCGTACTCTTCATCGCTGACCTTGCGGTCAAAGGGCGCAGCCAGGCCGCCCATAGGCGTATACTGCCGCATCAGGCTCACCAACACCTGCCCCGGGGCAAAGCTCTCGCCGATCCAATCCAAAACCTTCAGGGAATTCTCCACGCAGCCCGGCAGGATCAGGTGGCGAATGATCACGCCCTTCTTCACCTTGTCGCCTTGCCATTGCACCGGTCCGACCTGGCGCACCATCTCCCGGATGGCAGCCGTCGCTGCCGGAAAGTAATCCCCGGCGCCGGAAAGCCGCGCTGCCAAATCAGCATCCGCATATTTCAGATCCGGCAGATAAATATCTATTTTCCCGGCCAGCTTTCGGATGGTTTCCACCCGCTCATAGCCGCCGCAGTTATACACCACCGGAACGGGCAATTTTTCCGCCAACGCCGGCAGAATCGTGGGCAGATAATGGGTAGGTGTCACCAAATCGATATTCTCCGCACCGTCCGCGATCAGCCGTTCCATCATCGCCCGGAGCTGATCGCTGCTGACCGCCTTGCCCACAGGCTTGCCGGAAATCGCCCGGTTTTGGCAGTATTTGCAGCCTAAGGTGCAGCCACCGAAGAAAATGGCGCCGCTGCCGCCTTCCCCTGCCAGGGCAGGCTCTTCCCACTTGTGGAGCATCGTTTTTGCAACCAACGCCTTGTCGCTGCCGCCGCAGAAGCCGGTTTCTCCCCGAGTGCGGTCAACCCCGCATTGCCGGGGGCATAAATTGCAGCTTGCGTAGTCCATTTTCCATCACTTCCTTTCGACCATTGTAACATTCTTTTGCCGAATTCTCAAGCTTTCCGCTTTACCGCGCCGAGAATTTGTGCTATGATGATTTTAAGATTTTGAATGAGGTGAACACTATGGTCATTCGTTACGCGCAGCCGCAGGATATTCCCGGCATTTTGGCGCTGCTTCAGCAGGTGGGGCAGGTGCATCACAATATTCGTCCCGACATTTTCCCTGCAGGCACGCTGAAATATGACGAAGCGGCGCTGCTGCAGCTGCTGAAAGATACCAGCCGTCCTATATTTATCGCTGAGCTGGATGGGGAGGTTGCCGGCTACTGCTTCTGCGTGCATAAAATTATCGAGGCCACCTCTGTGTCCGTCGGTCGGCAGGAGCTGTACATCGACGATCTGTGCGTGGACGAAAATCAACGCCGTATGGGGCTGGCAAAGGCGCTCTACCACCACGCGCTTAGCTATGCGAAAGCCCTGGGCTGCACCGCCCTGAATCTGAATGTCTGGTGCGGTAACGATGGCGCAATGCGCTTTTACCAGCAGATGGGTATGCGTCCGCGCAACATTATGCTGGAAGTTCCCCTGGAGGAATGAAAATGTTGATCAAAAATCAAATTTACGAAGCCACCATCGTGGACTATACCGCGGAAGGTCAGGGCGTCGCCAAAATCGAGGGTTGCGCTGTGTTTATCCCCAACGCCATCGTGGGCGAAAGATGCACGGTGCGCATCGAGAAGGCGCAAAAGACCTGGGCTGCCGGCAAGATCGTGGAGCTCTTGGAAAAATCTCCCCACCGGGTCAACCGGGAATGCCCCGTAGCCAAGCTGTGCGGCGGTTGCGATTTTTGGCATATAGACTATGCCGAAGAAACCCGGCTGAAGGCTGACCGGGTGCTGCAGGCGCTGAACCGCATTGGCGGCGAGAGCCTGGATGCCATTCCCATTCTCTCCGCCCCCACCTGCCGCGGCTACCGCAACAAGGCCCAATACCCCGTTGCCGCCAAGAAAGCCAAAGCCTATACCGGCTTCTACCGGGCCGGCACCCACAGTGTTGTGGAAAGCGGCCGCTGCCTGATTTTGCCGGAGGTTACGGACAGGGTCAAGGACGCCATTCTGGATTATGTAAACCAATATCGGATTTCCGTCTACGACGAAGCCACCCACAAGGGTCTGCTGCGGCATATTTATGTCCGTCGGGGCGATGTGTCCGGACAGCTTTTGGTGTGCCTGGCGGTCAACGGCAGGAAGCTGCCCCATATTCCGGAGCTGATTGACCGGCTAAAGAAGATTGCCGGCTTCACCACGCTGGTGCTCAGCGTCAACACCAAGGACACCAACCTCATCCTGGGTGACGAGTTCATCACACTTTACGGCCCGGGGTATATTGAGGATACCCTTTGCGGTCTGAATTTCCGGCTGTCCCCCCGGTCGTTTTATCAAGTCAACCACCATCAGGCCCAGCGGCTGTACCAGGCTGCCATTGACTTAGCCGGCATCACCAAGGCGGATACCGTGCTGGATCTTTACTGCGGTGTCGGTACCATTACGCTGGCGATGGCTTCTGCCGCCGGCAAGGTCATCGGTGTGGAAGTGATTCCTCAGGCCGTGGAAGATGCCAGGGACAATGCCAAGCGCAACGGCATCGAGAATGCGGAATTTCTGTGCGCAGATGCCGGTCAGGCGGCGCTGGCGCTGGCGGCCAAGGGCATCCATATTGATGTAGCTGTCGTTGATCCGCCCCGAAAGGGCTTGAGCGCCGACACCATTGAGGCCCTTACCCAAATGTCCCCCCGGCGCATCGTGTATGTATCCTGCGACCCGGCAACTTTGGCCCGGGATGTAGCGCTCTTAAAAGAGCGTGGCTACACCCTGCAAAAGGCAATGGCGGCAGATTTGTTCCCCCGCTGCGCACACGTAGAAAGTATCGTGTGTTTATCCCGGAAAGAGGTCGAGACGCACAATATGAGGCTTCATTCTTCTCCCTTTGAGAAAATCAAAAGTGGGGAAAAGACCATTGAACTGCGCTTATTCGACGAGAAGCGGCAGAAAATCCAAGAGGGCGATTTCATCGTCTTTACCAACACCGCCACCGGCGAAAAGCTGCACACAAAGGTCAAAAAGCTCCACCGGTTTGCGTCTTTTGAAGAATTGTACCAAAATCTTCCCCTGCTGCAATGTGGCTACACGGAAGATGATGTGGCCACCGCCCATCCTGACGATATGAAGCAGTATTATTCTGCCGGCGAGCAGGAAAAATACGGTGTTGTAGGCATCGAGCTTTCCTTATTATAATAAAATGATTCAAAAATGTGATAATTCTGTTTTCCCAATCGTCATATAGGTGAGATCTCAATTCCACACAGGGAGGTGACCTTTTGGAGCGTCAAGAAATCATCCGTTTATTTGAAGCGTATTCCGATGATGTTTTCCGGCTTGCTTTCAGCTACTTGCGCAACCGGCAGGATGCAGAGGATGTATGCCAGTCGGTATTTCTGAAGCTGATGCGCTATCCGCATCCGCTGAAGCCCGGAAAAGAAAAAGCCTGGCTGCTGACCTGCGCAGCCAACGCCTGCAAGGATCATCTCAAATCCTTTTGGCGAAAGAATGTAGTGGGGCTGGATGACAGGATGGAATTTTCCAGCGATACCGATAAAGAACTGTGGGAAGCGGTAAGCTCCCTTGCTCCAAAATACCGGGCTGTCGTTCACCTATACTACTATGAAGGCTACACACAAGAGGAGATCGCAGAAATACTGCACATATCCCGCACAGCCGTACAGACCCGTATGAGCCGTGCCCGCAATCAGCTAAAGGAGGTGCTGAGTAAATATGAATAACCCCTACCGCAATCTAATGAAAGAAAAATGCCTGTCCGAGCAGGCAAAGCAGGATTTTTACAGCAATCTGGCACGCAATGAATACAAGGCTCACCGCCGTTTCCCGCTAAAAGCTGCCGTTATTGCAGCCTGCATTCTGCTGATGATCCCGGTCACAGCTTTGGCCGTAGAAAACATTTTCGGCATCAGCATCGTGGAAACACTTACAGGCAAAACGCTTGACGGCAAGCCCGCCACCGGCTATGAGGTAAATTATCCCACTGCAACAGCCCGCCCGCTGTCGGACTTTTCCGAACCGCTGCGGACGTTTGACGGTCATAAAACTGTGGTCTTCAAGTCCTGGCAGGCGGCAGAAGAAGAATTGGGCTTTACGTTGGTCAATAACGAGCTTCTGTCCTCTCCCGATATGATAAAATCCACCGCCTACAATCTACGCTACGATGGAATCGGAGAGCGGGTCCACTGCTTTACCAGCTACAACGGACAAGACGGCCAATTGTACCGTGCCACACTGACCGCCGCCTATCTCTATAATGGGACAGCGATTACACTTCGGTCCACCGTTACCTGCCAGCATCCGGCCATATCCAAAGACCGGGAGCAGCAAATGCACTGGTCCGGTGTCCTTTACGAAACGCAGGATGTGGCACAGGTCTCCCAGGAGCAGTACACGGCCGACAACGGCATTACGGCAACCATCGTCACGGTGCAGCGCAACGGCAATAAGGCAACCAATTATGAAGCTACCTTTTTTGCCAACGGCGCATCCTATCGAATCACTATTCATTCTTTTGACACCGTACGGGATGCGATGGCAAAGGATACCCTGATCCGCATTTTGGATGCCTTTGTTTTCTAAGCAATTTGAAGAGCCGGCAGCAAGCGCTGCCGGCTCTATATATTTCGATGATCTTTCATAGCGAAGAACGCAGCGACGTGGCAATCCCCCGGACAACAGATCCCTCCCTCGTCAGCGGGTGCCGAGGTTGCGCTGCATTCGTAGGCTACCGCGTGCAGGAGCCGGCGTCCCCGATGCCCCCGAATGCAACCGGACAGCAAAAAAAGGCAACCGCAACGGCTGCCGTTTTTCTGTGTTTAGTTCAAAACCGGAGAAATAACACCGGGTGCGTCAGTATTAAAGTCGGTGACATCCTCGCATTTCGTTGTATCCCATCCGGAACAATCCAGTACAAGGGATGCGCACCCCCGGAACATCTGCAGCATTGTGTCACAGCTGGAGAAATCAAGGTTTTCCCAATTTGCACTTGTCAGTTTTTCGCAGTTGTAGAAGGCATTTGCTGCCCCCGCGACCTGTAGCTGGCCAAATTTCACCTCTTTCAAAGCAGTGCAGTCCTTAAACATATTGCCGATATTTGCCCCATTGCTAAGCAGCATACTTACATCTGCGCAAGTAAGGGCTTTGCAATCCTCAAACATTCCTTGCAGGATGTACATTCGGCCACCCGTTGCACTGCCTCCTATGTTTTCGGGTAACATTACCGTTTGCAGCCTTGTGCAGCCCCGGAATACACCACCCAAATTAACCACATATTTCAGGTCAAATCCGGAAATGTCAATTTCTTCCATATTCTTACAGTTCTCAAAGGCAAAGGTGAAGTCCTCTACATTCTTTGTGCTAATCTTCTCCAAACCAACGATTTCCCTCAGATTTGTAAAGCCGGCAAACAGCTTTTGAGAATTCTTGTTCGCCATAATGCCTTCCGCTCCACAAACAATATAGATCTCTCCGCCGTCTCTATAAACTGTTATAGTGTTATTTCCGGAGATGCTTGCATCCCAGCTTTCACTATAAAATTGCGGTGCAACATCCTCTCCAATAACAATTCTGGATATCGCAGATCTGTTTACCGATCCCTCATACCAGGTATCTGCTTCTTTTAAAACAGCAGAATTCATATTGATGATGTTCTGTGCGTTGTCATAGTAGGTGTTCGCATCAACCGTTTTGGACGTTGTATCCAGGCAGAAGGTCGCTATCGGCAAAAACTTACCGCTTACAAAGTCTCTACCACGCAATACGATAGCATTCGAATATACATCCACCACGTATCCTTCACTGGCCGCCTTGTCTTCCGTAAGTTTCGAGTTGTCAGCATACCGGGGAACCGAGAGAGATGGAATATGCACACTGTGGCTGCCCAAAACATTATCATAGGTGTTCATCGCCGAAAGTTCTTGCGTCTCAAACTTCTCGTGCGTATGTCCGTGGAACCATATCACATTTTCATAGTGATCCATCAGACTATAAAATGTCTCTCCCCGGTTGTTGCTCAGCATATCACCCTCAAGATCCAAGTCAACAGCATCACCGCTGCCATCTCTGGGGTTTAGGTGCATAAAAACAAAACAGCGTTTGTCGCGATTGCTCTCTAGCGTTTCATACAGCCAGCTCAGTTCTTCCTCGCTGAACTGCTCTCCAGCGTGGACATCCCACATACCAACCATAATATAAACGTCATCGCCCTGCGTAAAGGAATAATACAGATCTTCTCCCGTATATTCTTTTAGCCCATTCATTGCCAAATATCCGCGGCTCGCTTCGTGGTTGCCTGCAATCTCATAAACCGGCTTGCTATAACGCTCCACAATAGCTTTGTAAGTATTCAAATTCATATCTGCACCGCCTGTTGCCATATCTCCGCAGTTGGCAACAAACGCAATGCTCGCGTCCTCTTCAAAATAGGACAGCGCATTTTTCAGATCATCTTCCGCGGTGTTGTAGCCGATATGCGTATCAGAAATCGCACCAAAGCTGTACAGCTTCTCACCCAGATCCTTTTGAAAAGATGCCGCAAAAGCAATACTTCCCACTCTTGTGTCAGACTCATCGTATACGCCAATCTTGGTTGCGGTCTGGGGCGCTGCGTTTTGCGTGATTAGACTGGAATAAGTTTGTCCGGCTTCCAAGCTGCAAATATTGGTATACTCGCTCAGCGCACCGGCTTCATCTTCATATCTTAATGTATATACACCGTCAGGCAGTGCGCTGTCCAGTGTGATCGTGTGGTCATAGTTCATAAAGCCCACAGAGTCAGGAAAATCCGGTATCGGCTCTCCCTGGGCAAAGGTTTCCTCACCTGCTTTCTGGCAAACTGCGCAGGCATAATAATACTTCGCAGCCTCTTTTGTTGTAGCCTCTGTACACAAATATGCTTCGGCTGCAATTTTCTCCGTAAAAGCATGTGGGGCCAGATCGCCATCCGTAAAAGTCCTTTTTCCCACGTCACCGCATCGGCAAGAATAATAATACGTGGCCGGTGTGGTACAAGTTGCAGCCTTTTCCAGATATGCGTCTTCTGCCAGCATAATAGAAAAGCTGTGGGTATGCGCTGCCGCAGGTTGGCAACCTGTAAACACCAGCGTTGAGCAAAGCAGAACACAGATCATGCATAGCAAATTTCTTTTGACAATATTCATCTTGTCACCCCTAATAAAAAATGCGCAGCCGAAGCTGCGCACTGAAAAACGCAGCTCTAACTCCTGTTGCCACACTGTTCACACCTAACCAGGCATACGTTTTTGCAAAACGTATGCCTGGTTAGGTAAAATATGAAACTGTGTGGCACGAATATTTTACCCCGTCCGCTGTTTTTTGTCAAGCGCGCAAGGACAAACAACGGGGCGGGAAAACAAGCCCCTGCAAGAAACCTTCGGCGCTGCACAAAACATACTGTCATTGCGAGGAGCGCAGCGACGTGGCAATCCCCCGGACAACGGCAATAAGGCAACCAATTATGAAGCAACCTTTTTTGCCAACGGCGCATCCTATCGAATCACTATCCATTCTTTTGACACCGTACGGGATGCGATGGCAAAGGATACCCTGATCCGCATTTTGGATGCCTTTGTTTTCTAAGCAATTTGAAGAGCCGGCAGCAAACGTTGCCGGCTTTTGTTATGCTTCTTTCTTGGAAATCACCGGCTTGCCGTTTTCGTCCAGCAGGACGGTTAAGCCGCCGCCATAGCCACCACTATGGTACAAATAGTGGACGCCGGTCTGCTTGTCAACCCAAATTTCCATTGCGCCCAGGCTTTGGCTGTAAACTTTCTCAAATCGCTTATCCTTTTTCATATTAACCTACCTTTCATTTTACGCAGCGTGTAGCGACGAAGGATGGAACATTCCTCTCGTGCAGATTGCCGGCGCCGTTGGTATCTTCATACAGATCGGTCAGGGTGAAGCCTGCCTTTAGCTGACCGCCGAGCTGCTCCTCTAGGGTGTGGGAAAACTGGATACCCATATCGTCCCGGATAAGATCTTCATATTGCTGCGGATTTTTCAGAGGGTTAAAGGGCAGCGAATATTTGACTTCCTTTTCCTCCTCGTCGAAGAGATAATTGATGCCGGTGTCATAGCCGCCCAGGAAAATGCCGCCCTTTTTCAGCACCCGATAACATTCCCGGAAAATCGGCTCCACCTTTTCCACATAACAGTTGGAAACCGGGTGGAAGATCAGATCGAAGCGCTCGTCCGCAAAGGGCAGCGGCTTGGTCATATCGGCTCTTACGATCTCAATTTCGTAGCCCTCCCGCTCCGCCACCAGCCTTTCGCTGTTGCACTGCTCCTCGGAATAGTCCAAAACGGTGCATTTTGCGCCCAGGGCGGTGAAAATGGGCATCTGCTGACCGCCGCCGCTGGCAAGACCCAGAACCTTTTTGCCCCGAAGATCGCCAAACCAGCGCTTGGGGACAATTTTCGTCGGCGTCAGGTATACGCCCCATTCGCCTTTTAGCGCCTTTTCAAATTCTTCGTGGGTGATGGGGATGCCCCATTCCCAGCCTTCCCGACACCATCTGCTGATGGTCTCGGCATTGATTTGTTGATAGTCCATTATTACAGTTCCTTTTCAAATGTATAGCCAACACGTTCCGCGCCGTCGGCGGTGGTGCAGGGGCCAATTTCCGTTACTGCATAGCCTGCGCTTACGTAAAGTGCCCGGGCTGCCAAATTGTCCTCGGTGGTGTGGATGCCAAGCTTCCGGAAACCGCGTTTTTTCGCCATCGTTTCCGCTACGGACAGAATGTACTTTCCGATACCTCTGCGCTGAAAATCGGGCTTTACCTGCACCATACCCAGCCAGAAGCCACCGTCTTCTACATCCAGGCGAAACCAGGCCACAGGCGTTTCCGTCCGAACGATATAATATGCGGTATCTTCCTTTTCAAGCAGCGTCCGCCAGGTTTCCACATCTCTGTGCGCGCCGTGGAGACTTTCGATGTTCTCTTCGTAAACTTCGCAGATAAAGGGAATATCCTTTTCCGTTGCAAGGATAAATTCCATAGTGACACCTCTACTTTTTCATTTCCATATAGGGCAGCTCCGCAAAGCCGCATTTTTTGTACAGCGCCAGCGCAGAAGCATTCTCTTCCTCTACCTCCAGGCGGAAGATACAACCTTCATACTTGGCGGTGATAAAATCAAAGAACATTTTGCCAATGCCCTGCCCCCGGAACGCATCGCGGATATAAATATCCTCGATCCAAATGCAAGGCTTGCCAAACTCCGTGGAAAAGCTCTTGGCGATCATCGCATAGCCCTGAATCTCGCAATCTTCCAGAATATAGCCCTCCAAATAGGGGCTGCCGCTGACGCAGGTTTCGATATCTGCCGCAAAAATCTCCTCAGAACCGTTGGTAAACACCGCCGGCGATGCGTAAAATACGCGCATCATTTTCAATACACTTTCCTTATCCGCTGCCACCATCGGTCTAATCATTGCCATTCCTCTTTCCTTGATTATAAATATATTCTACCACCCCTGCGCAACAAATGCAAGGATTGACAACCGCCGCTGTAGGATTGTACAATAGAAAAAACACCTTTTACGGAGGACGCTATGATCATTTCCGGATTGCAAAAAATGACGCTCCTGGATTACCCCGGACGGGTGGCCTGCACGGTATTCCTGCAGGGCTGTAATTTCCGCTGTCCTTTCTGCCACAACAGCGGTCTGCTGGGCGCGGCGCAGGAGGACACGATTCCTGCGCAGGAGCTTTTGGATTTTTTGCGCAAGCGCAGCGGTATGCTGGACGGCGTGTGCATCACCGGCGGTGAGCCTACATTGCAGGCGGATCTGCCTCAGCTGCTGAAGCAGATCAAAGAACTGGGCTACGCCATCAAGCTGGACACCAACGGCAGCCGCCCCGCTATGCTGAAGGCCCTCGTTCAGGACGGTCTTGTTGACTATGTGGCGATGGACATCAAAAATTGCCCTGACCGCTACGGCGAGACCATCGGCCTTGCCCAAATGCCCGGCGAAATTGAAGAAAGCATCACTTTTTTGATGGAAGGCGCTGTGGACTACGAATTCCGCACTACTGTAGTGGATGAATTTCACGATGAGCCCGCCATCGAAGCGATGGGCTTGTGGCTTTCCGGATACGGCAAGGCAAAAAGGCTGTTCCTGCAGCCCTACGCCGATCGTGACAGTGTTTTGCAGCAGGGTTTAAGCACACCTACCGCCGAAAAATTAGGTCGTTTTAAGGCGATCCTGGCGCCTTACGCAGAATTTGTCCAAATTCGCGGTGCAGACTAAACCACAATATATAGTTTAATTTTTCCATTTTTCCCACAATATATTGAAATTTCCTATTGACAACAACACAATATGTAGTTATAATACAGGCACTGTCGACTTTTTGGCTTTGCCTGTATTTTTATATATGGAGGTTTGTTTATGTATCGTGTACAAAAAAGAGACGGCGGCTTTGTAGATTTTGATATTTCCAAGATTTCTGCCGCTATGACCAAGGCCTTCGAGGCTCAGGACCGTCAGTATCACCCCAGCGTGATCAACCTGCTGGCTCTGCAGGTTGCATCCGACTTTGAACCCAAGATCCAAAACGATGTGATCTCTGTCGAAGACATTCAGGACAGCGTGGAGCGTGTGCTGTCCGATGCCGGCTACGCAGATGTTGCCAAGGCTTACATCCTGTACCGTAAGCAGCGCGAGAAGATCCGCAATGTCAACGCCGCCTTGCTCAACTACAAGGACCTGGTGGACAACTATCTGCAGATTGCTGACTGGCGTGTGAAGGAAAACTCTACCGTTACATATTCCGTCGGTGGCTTGATCCTGTCCAATTCCGGCGCCATCACCGCCAACTACTGGCTGTCCGAGATCTATGACGAAGAGGTGGCGGAGGCACACCGCAGCGCTGCTCTGCATCTGCACGATCTTAGTATGCTGACCGGCTACTGCGCAGGCTGGAGCCTGAAGCAGCTGATCCAGGAAGGCTTGGGCGGCGTCCCCGGCAAGATCACCTCTTCCCCCGCAGGCCACCTGTCTACTGTGTGTAATCAGATGGTCAACTTCCTGGGCATTATGCAGAATGAATGGGCCGGCGCTCAGGCCTTCACCTCCTTCGATACTTACCTTGCCCCCTTCGTCAAGGTGGACAACCTGAGTCAGAAGGAAGTCAAGCAGTGCGTACAGTCCTTCATCTACGGCGTCAACACCCCCTCCCGTTGGGGCACCCAGGCTCCCTTCTCCAACATCACGCTGGACTGGACCGTCCCCGCTGACCTGAAGGATCAGCCCGCCATCGTCGGTGGCAAGGAGATGGACTTCACTTACGGCGACTGTAAGAGAGAAATGGACATGGTCAACAAGGCCTTCATTGAGATCATGATCGAAGGCGACGCCAACGGCCGTGGCTTCCAGTATCCCATTCCCACCTACTCCATCACCCGTGACTTTGACTGGGGCGAAACCGAGAACAACAAGCTGCTGTTCGAGATGACCGCAAAGTACGGCACTCCCTACTTCTCCAACTACATCAACTCCGATATGGAGCCCTCCGATGTCCGCTCTATGTGCTGCCGTCTGCGTCTGGACCTGCGTGAGCTGCGCAAGAAGTCCGGCGGCTTCTTCGGCTCCGGCGAATCCACCGGCTCTATCGGCGTTGTTACCATTAACCTGCCCCGTATCGCTTACCTGGCTGTGGATGAGCAGGACTTCTATGCCCGCCTGGACAAGCTGATGGACATCGCTGCCCGCAGCCTGAAGACCAAGCGCACCGTTATCACCCAGCTGATGGAAAATGGTCTGTACCCCTACACCAAGCGTTACCTGGGCACCTTTGCCAACCACTTCTCCACCATCGGTCTGATCGGTATGAACGAAGTGGGTCTGAACGCAAGATGGCTCCGTGCCGACCTGACCCACAAGAAAACGCAGGAATTCGCAAAGCAGGTTTTGGACCATATGCGTGAGCGTCTTTCCGATTACCAGGAAGCCTACGGCGACCTGTACAACCTGGAAGCAACACCTGCTGAGTCCACCACCTACCGCTTCGCCAAGCACGATAAGGAGAAGTACCCGGATATCATCACTGGCAATGAATACGGCACGCCCTACTACACCAACTCCTCCCACCTGCCTGTGGGCTACACCGAGGACATCTTCACCGCCCTCGATGTTCAGGATGAGCTGCAGACCCTCTACACCTCCGGCACCGTCTTCCACGCCTTCCTGGGCGAGAAACTGCCGGATTGGAAGGCCGCCGCGAACCTGGTCCGCAAGATCTCGGAAAACTACAAGCTGCCGTATTACACGATGAGCCC
>JAZSCE010000013.1:0-11571 GCA_045602725.1 Faecousia sp.
CTTTCGGTGCAGCGGCCGGTGACCTCGATGAATCGGGGTGTCTGCTGCAGCAGGCGCTGCAGCTGGCGGTCAACCTCCTCGTCGGTAACGGTGTGGGAGGGCATTTGGGCGGTCAAGCCCTTGTATTTGAATTCCATACTGTTCTCCTTTGCATTGAAATAGAAACAAAAAAAGCAATTCGATTGCTATCCATCGAATTGCCCAGACGGTCGGCATAAAACACGATCACACTCCCCCGCAGTAGCCTGCGATCACCGTCAGTTATGTGATCTGTATATCGTTCCGCTCAGGCGGAGTTTTCTACAAAAAATAATAACATTTTTATTAAGAAAAGTCAACTGAAGATTTTTGTAAATGGCGGTGGAAATGACGCGCCCCCTCGTCAGAGGGGGCCGAGGTTGCGTTCTATAACAGAAAAAAGCCTGCTGCGGATGCAGCAGGCTTTTGCTGTTAGTTAGTCAGCAACATAGGGCAGCAGAGCGATGTGACGGGCACGCTTGATAGCGGTGGTCAGATCACGCTGATGGGCAGCGCAGGTTCCGGTGGTACGGCGGGGCAGGATCTTGCCACGCTCGGACAGAAAACGGCGCAGCTTTGCGGTGTCCTTGTAATCAATACCGGTTGCCTTCTCCACGCAGAATGCGCAAACCTTCTTGCGCTTGCGGGGGCGAACACGCTGTTCGTTAGCCATGAAGATTACCTCCTTCGTAAGTCTAGTAGAAAAGCCAAGTTGTTAGAGGGGCAGCTGTGCGTCGCCATCTTCCAGCAACGCAAATTCGGATGCGGGAGCGGCAGGAGCAGCATAGCCGCCGAAGTTACCTGCGGGAGCAGTGTAGCTGCCGGCAGAGGGAGTACCCTCGCTGCGTCTGCTTTCGCCGAAGTAGACATTGTCTGCCACGACTTCTGCGCTGCGGCGCTTGTTGCCATCCTTATCGGTCCAGCCGCGGATCTGCAGCCGGCCGGAAACCACGATCATCGAGCCCTTGGTGAAATACTTGGAGACGAACTCTCCGGAGTTACGCCAAGCAACACAATCGATGAAATCGGTTTCTCTTTCGCCGCCGTCTCTGCCGGAGAAATCTCTGTCAACAGCAACGGTGAAGCTGGCAACGGCAACGCCGCTGCCGGTACGGCGAAGTTCGGGATCGCGGGTCAGGCGACCCATGATAGTGATGTGGTTGAGCATAATCTTACTCCTCCACTGCGGTGGTCAGGCAGCGCATGACACCTTCGGTGATCTTCATAACGCGCTCCATCTCGGCGGGGAAATCGGGCTTGCTCTCGAAGTTCATCAGAACGTAGTAACCCTCGGGCTTGTCGTTGTCCAGGTATGCCAAACGACGCTTGCCCCACAGGTCAATGTTCAACAGAGTACCCTCCGCCTCCACCATTGCCTTGAACTTTTCCACAAGTGCGTTGATGCCCTCTTCGCCCAGCTCGGCGTCGATGATGTAGAGCACCTCGTACTTACCGGTGATCTTAGCCATGTTGTTTGCACCTCCTTTTGGACTTTTGGCCTCCGGCGCCGCCGGAAGCAAGGATATGCCTGCACACGCAGGCTAAAGTATTATAGCCGAACATTTTTTATTTGTCAACAAGGAAATAGGAAAAAAAGAGGATAATTTCCCAATTTTCATACATCATTTGTGACGATTGGGGAATACTGGCTGTGAAAAGGCGGTGCTGGAATGAAAGAATTTAGAATCGGAACAAAAATCGTCTGCGGAGCAGGGGCTGTGCAGGCATTACAGACGATAGGGGCGAAAAAACTCCTGGTGGTGACCGACCCCTTCTTCGCCCAAAATGGGATGGCGCAGAAGGTGGCGGATGCCGCAAAAGCGGAGCGGGTGAAGATATTTGATCAGGTTGCGCCGGATCCGACGGTAGGCTTAGTGGCAGAGGGTACGGCGGCGGTGCGGGAATTTGGCCCGGATGTGATCGTGGCATTGGGCGGCGGCAGCGCAATGGACTGCGCCAAGGCGATGCTGCACTTCGCCGGTGGGGAGATCCGGCTGATTGCCATACCCACCACCTCGGGCTCCGGGTCGGAGGTGACGGATTTTGCCATCCTGACCCACCAAAGCGTCAAGCATCCCCTGATCGACAGCCGGCTGCAGCCGGAAATGGCGGTTTTGGACGAGGATCTGCTGACCGGACTGCCGCCCAGTTTGGTTGCGGATGGGGGCTTTGATGTGCTGAGCCACGCATTGGAAGCCTTCGTGGCGCAAAATGCCAGCCCCTTTACCGATGCGCTGGCCAAGGATGCCTTTTGCTGTGCATTTGCGGCGTTGCCGGCTTCCTTTGCCGGGCAGCTGGAGGTCCGGGGAAAGGTGCATACCGCCGCCACAATGGCAGGAATGGCGTTCACCCAGGCTGGCTTGGGCGTTTGCCACGCACTTTCCCATAGCTTGGGCGGAATGTTCCACATTCCCCACGGGCGCTTGAATGCAATTTTGCTGCCCTCGGTCATCAGCCTGAACGGAACCGCTGCCGGGGAGAAATATGCCAAGCTGGCCAGGGCCGCCGGCTTGGGCGGCAGCGTGAATACCATTGCGGTGCGGAATTTGAAAAATGGGCTTATCCGCCTGCGCCGGGAGCTGAAGCTGCCGGAAACCCTGGCGCAAGCCGGAGTCAGCCCCCGGGATGTGTGGCGCAGAACGGATGAAATTGTGGCTGCGGCGCTGAAAGACCCCTGCTGTCAGACAAACCCGGCGCGTGTGGAGGACTTTATGCTGCGGCAGATACTGGAAGAGGTTACCGGCCGTGTCTGAAGCCTTGCGCAGCGTGGGGCTGGATGTGGGAACAACCACCACACAACTGGTGATATCTGAGCTGAAAATTCAAAATCAGGCCGGGGCATTTGCTGTGCCGAGAATGGCCATTACGGAGCGGAAGATTCTGTATCGCAGCCCGGTGTATTTTACGCCGTTGGTGGGCCAAAATTTGGTGGATGGCGCTGCCATTCGGGAAATCGTGGAGCGGGAGTATGAAGCCGCCGGGGTCAAACGGGACAGTCTCGACACCGGGGCGGTAATCATCACCGGGGAGACTTCCCGGAAGGAAAATGCCCGGGCGGTGCTGGAGAATTTAAGCGAATTTGCCGGGGATTTTGTGGTGGCCACTGCCGGGCCGGATTTGGAAAGCGTGCTGGCGGCCAAAGGTGCCGGGGCTGTGGAATTCTCCGAGCGAACCGGAAAATGCGTGCTGCATATGGACATTGGCGGCGGCACCAGCAACCTGGCGCTGATCGAGGATGGAAAAATCACCGCCACCGGCTGTCTGAATGTGGGCGGACGGCTGCTGAAATATGACGAAAAGGGCGAAATCATTTATGTTTCGCCGGTGCTGCAGGCTTTCCGCAAGCCGGTGCAGACGCTTGTGGAAATGCTGGTGCAGGCACTGGAAATGGCGGCAGGCCTGCGGGAAGCCAATGAATGGTTCCGCCATTTTTGGACGGAGGAAAGTGCCGGCGGGGAGGAGTGGCTTCAAAAGCTGCCGAAAGGGAAAATCGTCATATCCTTTTCCGGTGGTGTGGCCGATTGCATAGAGCAGGCCCAGGATGAATTGGCCTTTGGGGACATTGGTCCGGCTTTGGGGAAAGCCATCCGGGAGAGCCGGCTTTGTGCCGGGGAGTACCGGCTGGGCGAGCAGACCATCCGGGCCACCGTCATTGGTGCCGGCTGCCACAGCGCACAGCTATCGGGCAGTACGGTGTTTTATCGAAATATTGAATTCCCACTGAAAAATCTGCCGGTGGTGCGCATTACAGATGCTTCGCAGATCCGGCAGCGGATGCAAGCGCAGGATGGGGCAGCGGTGGTGGCGATGGCAGGGCTTTCCTCGCCCAGCTATGCAGATGTGGTCAGCCTTGCACAGCAAATCGTGGAAGCCATTGGTGAAAGCCCGGTATATGTGGCGCTGGAGCAGGATATGGCAAAAGCCCTGGGACAGGCCATAGCGCTGCGGCTGCCGCAGGACAGACCTTGCCTGTGCATTGACAGTGTATCCCTGGAGGAGGGGAGCTTCCTGGATGTGGCAGCCCCCGTTGGGCCGGCGCTGCCGGTGGTGATAAAAACGCTGATTTTGGGAGGTTAATATGGAAAACGCGCAGCTTCAAGCCGTGCTGGAAGCGGTGATGGCACGGCTGTTTGTGCCGCTGGAGGCTTCCGGACGGCACGTGCATATTACGAAGGAGCAGGCGGTGACACTTTTTGGGCACAGCTTAACGCCCAAGCGACCCTTGTCCCAGCCGGGGCAGTATCTTGCCAATGAACGGGTCACATTGGTGGGCCCCAAGGGGCAGTTTGAAAATGTGGCGGTGCTTGGTCCGGAGCGGCCGGAAGGACAGGTGGAGATCTCGCTGACCGATGGCAGAGCGTTGGGCATTGTCCCGGCACTGCGGCTGTCGGGAGATGTAAAGGGAACACCCGGTGCGATTTTGCGTGGCCCCCGGGGGCAGGTAAAGCTCTCGCAGGGTGTCATCTGCGCCAAGCGGCATATCCACTTAACACCGGAGACCGCAAAACGGCTGAAGCTAAAAGACAAGCAGGATGTAAAGCTGCAGGTGTTTACGGAGCGGCCGCTGGTATTTGATGATGTGACGGTCCGTGTTTCCGACAAATTTGCGGACTTTGTGCATTTGGATTATGACGAAGCCAATGCCTGCGGCTTCAAAAACGGCGATTTGGGCAGAATTTTGGAGGAGGGATCGGAATGAAAACGGGAATCGTGACCGGCTCGGTATGGGCTACCCGAAAGGCGGATTGCCTGCATCGGCAGACTTTTTTGACGGTGGATATGGGCGATGGACAGATCGTGGCATCGGATCAGGTAGGTGCCGGTGTTGGAGACCGGGTGCTGGTGGTTTTGGGAAAAACCGCTGCGAAATACTGTATGGAAGCGCCTGTGGATGCGGCCATCGTGGCGATTTTGGACGAAAACAAGGGGAAAGAGAGGGCATAAGCAATGTCTGCTCACGAAA
Source organism: Faecousia sp. (assembly GCA_045602725.1). Taxonomy (GTDB): domain Bacteria; phylum Bacillota; class Clostridia; order Oscillospirales; family Oscillospiraceae; genus Faecousia. Next base: position 4,982 of record JAZSCE010000013.1, read on the forward strand.
TACTCATTGCGGTGATGGCGGTGTTTGCGCTGCTGGGCGCAATCGACCGGATCTTCGGCAATAAGATCGGCATCGGTGTGGAATTTGAAAACGGCATTTTGGCAATGGGTTCGCTGGCAATGGCGATGGTGGGCATCATTGTGCTGGCGCCGGTGCTGGCGGATGTATTAGAGCCGGTAGTGGTGCCGGTGTACCGTTTTTTGGGAGCGGACCCGGCTATGTTCGCCGGTACGATCCTGGCCTGCGATATGGGTGGCGGCGCACTGGCAATGGAGCTGACCGGGGATAATCAGGCGGCGCTGTTGGGCGGCGTACTCACCGGCTCGATGCTGGGAGCCACCATTGTATTTACGATCCCGGTGGCCCTGGGCATTTTGCGGGAGGAGGATCAGGCGGCTATGGCCAAGGGCATCCTCTGCGGCATCGTGACCATTCCCCTGGGCGTGCTGATCGGCGGCATTGTAGCAGGCTTTGATCTGGCAATGGTGCTGCGAAACTTAATTCCCATTGTCATCATTGCGGCGCTGATCGCATTGGGCCTTTGGAAAGCGGAGCGCTTAATGATCAAGGGCTTTGGCTGGTTTGGCAAGGGCGTTGTGGCGGTGGTGGCCATCGGTCTGGCGGCGTCTATTTTGGAAACGCTGACCGGTGTTTCTGTCATCCCCGGCCTTGCGCCCATCAGCGAAGGCTTTGAGACCGTAGGTGCGATTGCCATTGTGCTGGCAGGTGCGTTTCCGCTGGTGTATGCAGTGACGGCGATTTTGAAAAAGCCGCTATTAAAATTGGGCGGACTTTTGGGCATCAATGATACTGCGGCGGCAGGCCTGGTGGCAAGCCTTGCCAATTCCATCGCCACCTTCGGAATGGTGAAGGATATGGACAAGCGGGGCAAAGTGGTGAATGTGGCGTTTGCGGTGTCGGCGGCCTTCGTATTCGGTGACCACTTGGGCTTTACCGCTGGCTTTGCGCCGCAGATGCTGCCCGGCGTTATCGCAGGCAAGCTGGCAGGCGGTATCAGCGCCGTTGGCGTTGCGCTGATTTTGACGAGAAAGGATGGATGAATATGCTGCTAAAAACGACTCTGTCGGGAAAAACATACGCCTTTCGGGACATCAAGCAGGTGCTCGCCAAGGCAAATGAGGAAAAGACAGGTGATAAGCTGGCCGGACTTGCGGCGGAAACCGCCCAGGAACGGGTGGCAGCGAAGGTGGTGCTTGCCGCACTGACGCTGGGGGACTTAAGGGAAAGCCCTGCTGTGCCTTATGAGGAGGATGAGGTTACCCGGATCATTCAGGACGGTGTCAATGAAAAGGTTTACAACAAAATCCGGAACTGGACGGTCAGCGATTTGCGGGAGTGGATATTAAGCGAGGAAACCACCGGCGATGACATCCGCAAGCTGAGCCGGGGCTTGACCTCGGAAATGGTGGCGGCGGTGTGCAAGCTGATGAGCAATTTGGACCTTATCTATGCCGCCAATAAAATTACCGTCACCGCCCACTGCAATACGACGATTGGCTTGCCGGGCACGCTGTCCTGCCGGCTGCAGCCCAATCACACAACGGATGACCCGGAGGGCATCCCCGCTTCCACTTTGGAGGGTCTCAGCTTTGGCGCCGGCGATGCGGTAATCGGCCTGAATCCCGTCACCGACAGCCCGGAGCAGGTGGGCAAGGTGCTGCGGCGCTTTCAGGAAATTAAGGAGCATTGGGAAATTCCCACCCAAATCTGTGTGCTGGCTCACGTCACCGCACAGATCAAGGCGGTGCGTGACGGTGCACCCTGTGATTTGATTTTCCAATCCATCGCCGGCTCGGAAAAGGGCAACGAAGCCTTCGGCTTCAATGCAGCGACGCTGGAGGAGGCCCGGCAGCATTTGCTGCGGGATGGGACGGCGGAAGGGCCGAATGTGATGTATTTCGAGACCGGCCAGGGCTCGGAGCTTTCGTCCAATGCCCATTTCGATACCGACCAGGTGACAATGGAGGCCCGGTGCTATGGCTTTGCCAAGCATTTTCAGCCGTTTCTTGTCAATACGGTGGTGGGCTTCATTGGCCCGGAGTATCTGTACGATGCCCGGCAGGTGACGAGAGCCGGACTGGAGGATCATTTTATGGGCAAGCTCACAGGCATTTCCATGGGCTGTGATTGCTGCTACACCAATCATATGAAAGCAGACCAAAATGATATTGAGAATCTGGCGGCGCTGCTGACAATGGCCGGGTGCAACTACTTTATGGGCATTCCCCACGGCGATGACATTATGCTCAACTACCAGACCACCGGCTTCCGGGAGACCGCTGCCCTGCGGGAGATCACCGGCAAGACGGCCATCCCGGAATTTCAGCGGTGGCTGGAGAAAATGGGCTTCATCGAAAACGGCAAGCTGACGAAAAAAGCCGGCGACGGCTCAAGTCTGCTGTTCTGAGAAAGAGGTGGGTGTTATCAACAAGCAGGAATTAAGCGCAATGATTGCGGATATTTTGGGCTCGCTGAATGTGGAGCCAATGGTCAAGGGCAGCGATTATAAGCCCGTAAGCCCCGGCCCGCAGCCGGTGGACACCGGCTACCACGATGGCGATTTCGTGCCAGATGTGACCAAGCTGGATTTAAGGGAGCTGTATTTGGTTGAAAATGCGGCGGATGGGGCGAAGTATAAGAAAATGAAGCAAAAGACCCCGGCCCGCTTAGGTTCCGGCAGAGCCGGCCCACGCTATAAGACATTGACGATGCTGCGCTTCCGGGCAGACCACGCAGCGGCCCAGGATGCGGTATTCTCACAAGTCAGTGAAGATTTTGCGAAGGAGAACGGCCTTGTGGCGGTGCAGACCCGGTGCAAGGACAAGGATGAATATTTGACCCGGCCGGATCACGGCCGCTGCTTTGACGAGGAAAATATAAAAATTATCAAAAATGCCATTGACCGCGGGCCAAAAGTGCAGGTGGTAATTGGCGATGGCTTGTCCTCGGCAGCCTGCCAGACCAATGCTTTGGACTGCCTGGCGGCCATCAAGGATGGGCTGAAGGCAAGAGGCATTGAATTGGGCAAGACCTTGTTCGTCCGCTATTGTCGGGTCGGTGCTGGCGATGCGGTGGGGGATATCACCGGCTGCGAGCTGGTATGTATGCTGGTGGGCGAACGCCCGGGTTTGGTAACGGACAAGAGTATGTCTGCCTATATCACCTATAAGCCCCACACCGGCGTTCCCGAAGCTGCCCGGACGGTGGTCAGCAATATCCACGCCCAGGGCACGCCGGCGGTGGAAGCCGGCGCCCACATTGCGGAGCTGATCGACACGATCCTGAAGAAAAAGGTTTCCGGCGTTGGGCTGCATCTGGAGGGGAGCAAATGATTCCGGTAAAGGTGCTGGCACTCAGATTTTTGAATAATGTTTCCCCGGCGCTGAGCAAGGGCCTGGGCGCGCCGAAGGATTGCCCCAGCCTGGGGATGCTGACCACGGACTGTGACGATGCCACCTATATCGCCCTGGATGCGGCGACCAAAGCCGCCGATGTCCGGGTCAGCTACGGCAGGAGCTTCTACGCCGGGGCTGCCAACGCATCTACCCCAAATGCCGGCGAGGTCATCGGTGTGCTGGCAGGGCCTACCCCCGGCGCTGTCCGCAGCGGTATGGAGGCGGCGTTGGCAACGCTGGAACGGGTGGGCTTTGAGGAGGCGAATGGTGTGCCGTATTTGGCCCATACGGTGGCAAGCGTTGGTTCGTTTTTGGCGAAGGAAGCGGGCGTGAATTTGGGCAGTGCGCTTAGCTATCTCATCGCGCCGCCGCTGGAAAGCATGTACGCAATGGACGCGGCGCTGAAAGCGGCAGATGTAAAGTTATGTAAACTATATGCGCCGCCCAGCGAGACCAATTTTGGCGGCGGTTTGCTCAGCGGCACCCAATCTGCCTGCGAAGCGGCTTGCGCCGCCTTTGCTGCCGCAGTCAGCGAGGTTGCGGTCAATCCCAAGATAACGGAGGGAAACTATGGAGTTTGATAAGGACCTGGCGGCCCGGCAGGAAGCAAGGCTGCTGTGCCGTCAGGCAGAAAAGGCGCAAAAAGCGCTGGAAAAGCTGTCCCAGGCGCAGTTGGACAGCATTGTGGAAGCGATGGCGAGAGATTTTTCCGCAGCGGCGCAGGTGCTGGCGGAGAAAGCGGTGCAGGAAACCGGCTTCGGCAATGTGGCTGACAAAATCACGAAAAACAGATTCGCCTCCGAGACCGTGGCGGAGGCCACCCGGGGGATGAAAACCGTGGGCGTTCTGCGGGAGGACCCGGAAAATCGATTGTGGGAAATCGGTGTGCCGGTGGGGGTCATTGCCGCCATCGTACCCAGCACAAATCCCACCTCTACAGTGTGCTACAAGGCGATGATCGCCATCAAAAGCGGCAATGCCATTGTATTTTCGCCCCATCCCAAGGCGGCACAATGCACCCTGCAGGCGGCGAAGGTAGTGGCGTCTGCAGCCGAAAAAGCCGGGGCTCCGGCCGGCTGTATCAGTTGCCTGAGTATGGCATCTATGGCAGGCTGCCAGGAGCTGATGAGCGCCAATGAGGTGCGTTTGATCCTGGCTACCGGCGGGCCGGCTATGGTGCGCTCGGCCTATTCCTCCGGCAAGCCGGCCATCGGCGTGGGTGCCGGCAACGGCCCGGCCTATATCCACCACAGCGCCGATGTGAAAAAGGCCATCTCCTGCATTTTGCGGTCAAAGAGCTTCGATTACGGTACAGTTTGCGCCTCGGAGCAGAGCATTATTGTGGAGAAGGATATGGAAAGTGCAGTTAAGGAGGAGGCACAGCGCCAGGGCTTCTATTTTATGGACACCCGGGAGGCCGGCAGCCTGGCAAAGCTGCTGTTCCGACCCTCCGGCGCGCTGAATCCCGAAATCGTTGGCAAACCGGCTACAGCGCTTGCGAAAATGGCAGGCTTTTCTGTGCCGGACAGCACCAAAATCCTGGTTGCCCGGGAGCAGGAGGCCGGCCCGACCCGGCCCTATTCAATGGAAAAGCTGTGCCCGGTGCTGGCGTTTTTTGTGATGGACAGCGAGGACGCTGTGCTGGAAAAAGCCATCGAGGTACTGACCCACGAGGGTAGCGGCCACACCTTTGCGATGCACGCGCAGGATTTGCAGGTGGTGCGAAAATTCGCATTGCAAATCCCCGTTTCCCGCTTCCTGGTGAACACCCCGGCGGCATTGGGCGGCATCGGTGCTACTACGAAGCTGTTTCCGGCGCTGACTCTTGGCTGCGGTGCGGTAGGCGGCAGCGCATCGTCCAATAATATTTCGCCCCTGGACCTGATCAACATTCGTCGGGTGGCTTGGGATGCAGAGCGACCGCCCCACAAAACTGTGGATAACGAGCTTGTGGAACTGTTGACCGCACGAATTTTGGAAAAACTAAAATAAAGGAGTTATGAAAATGGATACAAATTCTTTGGGTATGATCGAGACCAAGGGTCTCATTGGTGCAATTGAAGCAGCGGATGCGATGGTCAAGTCTGCCAATGTGCAGCTTGTGGGCAAGGAGCAGGTGGGCGGCGGCCTGGTGACCGTTATGGTCCGTGGCGATGTGGGCGCTGTGAAGGCGGCCACCGATGCCGGCGCTGCCGCAGCGGAAAAGGTAGGGGAGCTGATCTCCGTTCACGTCATCGCCCGTCCTCACTCTGAGGTGGATGCCATCCTGCCCAATGGCCGCAAGGGCGGCGCTGCGCCTAAGGCATAATGCTTTTTACAGAGCAAAATGTCCGGGATAATATCCGCAACCGGGAGGGCAAACGGGTATTTTATTTGGCACCGAAGGATCAGCTGACCTCCGGTGCCCGGGATTTTCTGCGGCGGGAAAGAATTGAAATATTGCCTGCCCAGCAGGCAAAGCCTGACCAGTATGTGCTGGAAAATGGCGCATTTTTGACGCAGAAGCCGGAGCATATGACCCACCTGAACGGCAATGTGCTGGTGTGTAAGACCCACCCCCGGATCGCATTCCGGGGGAAGATGGATCTGCTGGAAGCAGAGCTGATGTTATGTCAACTAAAAGTGCCGGAGTTTTCCGGGCAGTTGCAGGATATTTTGGACACAGCCCGGTATTTGCTGCGGTGCGAGGTGCTGGATGAGCCCATTACAGAGCGGAAAATCTGCGGCCTGACAGAGCAGGAGCTGCGCCAGCGCAGCCATCTGCCTCAGGATTTCTATGGCCAGCCCCATTTTATGCCCCAGCATACAGACGGCGAGGAGATTTTGGCGCTGAACCGTGCCCGGTGCGTTGCCCGGCAGGTGGAGCTGGCGGCGGTAGCGGCCTTTACGGATGAAAAGGGCAACCCCACCCGGTTAGACCTCTTGCGAATGCTGAACCGCCTGAGTAGTATGCTTTATATTCTGATGATTCAGTTGAAGGCGAAACAAGAAAAGAAAGGCCCCCTCTGACGAGGGGGCTGGCAGAAATCTTTGATTTCTGACTGATGAGGGTAATAATAGCACTTAAAGTTTTGCCACGGCTAAAGCCGTGGGGATAACCCTCATCCGTCACCGCCTGACGGCGGCGACACCTTCCCCCAGGGGAAGGCTAAAAAAGGACTGTTGCGTAACCGC
>JAZSCE010000014.1:0-3226 GCA_045602725.1 Faecousia sp.
CTGTGGATTTCTCCACAGGGCTTTCATTATGTTCGTTTGCCGATTACAGCTGGGGGCCTGCAGCGACCAGAGCCTTGCCCTCGTCATTGCCGGTGTACTTAACAAAGTTTCTCTGGAAGCGACCTGCCAGGTCCTTTGCCTTCTCTTCCCAAACAGCGGGATCAGCGTAGGTATCTCTGGGATCCAGGATGCCGCTGTCAACGCCGGGCAGAGCAGTGGGAACTTCGAAGCCGAAGTAAGGAATGGTCTTGGTCTCAGCCTTCAGGATAGAGCCATCCAGAATAGCGTCGATGATGCCACGGGTATCCTTGATGGAGATACGCTTGCCGGTGCCGTTCCAGCCGGTGTTGACCAGGTAAGCCTTAGCGCCGGACTTCTGCATCTTCTTAACCAGCTCTTCGCCGTACTTGGTGGGGTGCAGCTCCAGGAAAGCAGCGCCGAAGCAAGCGGAGAAGGTGGGAGTGGGCTCAGTGATGCCACGCTCGGTACCGGCCAGCTTGGAAGTGAAGCCGGACAGGAAGTAGTACTGCGTCTGCTCAGGAGTCAGGATGGAAACGGGAGGCAGAACGCCGAATGCGTCAGCAGACAGGAAGATGACATTCTGTGCATCGGGGCCTGCGGACACGGGGCGAACGGTCTTCTCGATGTGGTGGATGGGGTAGGAAACACGGGTGTTCTCGGTGACGGAGCCGTCACAGAAGTCACACTTGCCGTTTTCATCCACAGTAACGTTCTCCAGCAGAGCGTTGCGGCGGATTGCATTGAAGATATCGGGCTCGGACTCAGCATCCAGGTTGATAACCTTGGCGTAGCAGCCGCCCTCGAAGTTGAACACGCCGTTGTCGTCCCAGCCGTGCTCGTCGTCACCGATCAGCAGACGCTTGGGGTCGGTGGACAAGGTGGTCTTGCCGGTGCCGGACAGACCGAAGAACAGTGCGGTGTTCTCACCGTTCATATCGGTGTTGGCGGAGCAGTGCATGGAAGCAATGCCGTTCAGGGGCAGGTAGTAGTTCATCATGGAGAACATGCCCTTCTTCATCTCGCCGCCGTACCAGGTGTTCAGGATAACCTGCTCACGGGAGGTCAGGTTGAACAGAACAGCGGTCTCGGAGTTCAGACCCAGCTCCTTGAAGTTCTCGACCTTAGCCTTGGAAGCGTTGTAAACAACAAAGTCAGGCTCAAAGTTTGCCAGCTCTTCCTCGGTGGGGTTGATGAACATATTCTTAACAAAGTGTGCCTGCCATGCCACTTCCATCACGAAGCGGACAGCCATACGGGTGTCGGGATTGGTACCACAGAACAGGTCCATAACATACAGCTTCTTGCCGGACAGCTCCTGCAGAGCCAGAGCCTTACAAGCATTCCAGGCTTCGATGGAAGCGGGCTTGTTGTCGTTCTTGAACTCATCGGAAGTCCACCACACGGTGTCCTTGGAGGTGTCGTCCATAACGATGAACTTGTCCTTGGGGGAGCGGCCGGTGTAGATGCCGGTCATAACATTGACGGCACCCAGCTCGGTCAGCTGGCCCTTCTCAAAGCCTTCCAGAGTGGGGTCCATTTCGGCCTCAAACAGAGCTTCGTAGGAGGGGTTGTGGATGATCTCGGTGGCGCCAGTGATGCCATACTTGGTCAGATCCAGATTTGCCATAACGGTATACCTCTTTCATTATTTAAGTAATACACGGCTGATTTTCTCAGCAGAGTATCCCATATTTTGCAATGATATCATACACGATGAAAATATAAAAATCAATAATTTTTCGTAATTTTTCCGCCTCTGCAACCCACTTTTTTTCATTTGAACAAGAATTCCTTTTCTTACCATATAATTTGTGTGTAAATATACCCGGTTTTCATTCAATTTGGTACAAATGCATATTTACAATTTTCTTCCTGCGTGATAAAATGTATTCGGTGAGGGTTGGGTTTTTCAAAAAATCCCTCAAAAATATGTATATTTTATCTTTGGAGGTATCATATAAAATGGCAAAAAAAGTTCAGTTTGTCGAGACTGTCCTGCGTGACGCAAACCAGTCTCTCATCGCCACCCGGCTGCCCTACTCCAAGTTCGAGCCTATGCTGGAAACCATTGACAGAGCCGGCTACTATGCAGCCGAGTGCTGGGGCGGCGCCACCTTTGACGTCTGCCTGCGTTACTTGAACGAGGATCCCTGGGAAAGACTGCGCAAGATCCGCGCCAAGATGCCCAACACCAAGCTGCAGATGCTGCTGCGCGGTCAGAATGTTCTGGGCTACTCCCACTATCCCGATGATTTCGTCAAGCTGTTCGTGCAGAAGGCTGTCGAAAACGGTATGGACATCATCCGTATCTTTGACGCTTTGAACGATACACAGAATATGAAGGTTGCTATGGAAGCCTGCGTCAACGCCGGTGCCATCGCTTCCGGTACGATTTCCTACACCACCAGCCCTGTCCACACCCATGCCAAGTATGTGGAAATGGTCAAGGAGCTGAAGGAAATGGGCGCCGGCACCATCTGCATTAAGGATATGGCCGGCATTATGGGTCCCCAGGAGGCTTATGACCTGGTCAGCGCCATCAAGGACGCTGTAGATCTGCCCATTGACCTGCACACCCACTCCACTACCGGCCTGGCATTTATGACCTACCTGAAGGCCATCGAAGCCGGCTGTGACATCATCGACACCGCCATCTCCCCCTTCTCCGGCGGTACCAGCCAGCCCGCTACCGAAACTTTGGCTTACGCTCTGCGTCAACTGGGTTATGAGGTTGACCTGGACGATACCTGCACCAAGCAGATCGCTGACTACTTCAAGACCGTTCGTGATGAGTTCGTAGCTGACGGCACCCTGATGCCCAAGTCCATGGCTACCGATACCCAGTGCCTGACCTATCAGATCCCCGGCGGTATGCTGTCTAACCTGCTGAGCCAGCTCAAGCAGATGAATGCCCTGGATAAGTTTGACGAAGCTCTGATCGAGACCCCTCAGGTCCGCAGAGATCTGGGCTATCCTCCCCTGGTTACTCCCACCTCTCAGATGGTCGGCGTTCAGGCTGTTACCAATGTTCTGCAGGGTGAGCGCTACAAGAAGGTTTCCAAGGAAGTAAAGGCTTACTGCCGTGGCGAATACGGCCGTACCCCCGCTCCCATCGACCCCGAGATTCAGAAGCTGATCCTGGGTGACGAGAAGCCCATCACCGGCCGCTATGCCGATACCCTGGCTCCCGTTGTGGAAAGCACCC
>JAZSCE010000015.1:0-2602 GCA_045602725.1 Faecousia sp.
CTGGTAAGACAACTCCTTGGCTCACAGAACGACATGGCTACGATCCGACTTTCTTCCATTGAGCTGTCTGCCGACGGACCGATCCGTCCGCCCTACGCTGTCTATTTCCAGGGTGGCCTGACTTGGTGCCACGCTAAGCTCGGTATTCTGATGAGTCTGCAGAAAATGGTCGACGCAGGACTCGTCAGCTTATAAGCTAAGGAGGAAAACATTATGTCTTGGTTATTCTTTGCCATTGCAACCGCACTTTTGTGGGGCGCTGCAGAACTGTTCTACAAAAAAGGCGCACTGCCTAACGAAAAGTATTCTCACCTGAAGATCTGCGTTTGGGTCGGTGTCGTTATGGGCGCTCACGCCATCTTTACGCTGCTGACGCAGGATATCGATTATAACCCCATTAACCTGCTGGTTTATCTGCCGGTATCGCTGCTATACATCGTTTCTATGGCATTCTCCTATTTCGGAATGCGCTTCCTGGAGGAGTCCATTTCCGACCCCATCGAAAACACCTCCGGCGCAATCTGCAGCCTGCTGTGCGTTGTACTGCTGGGCGAAACTATCACACCGTTTTCCATCATTGCCATCCTGATAATCGTGGTCGGCGTTGTTGGCGTTGGCTTCTTCGAGAACAAGGGCGAGACCCTGAGAAAGAAGCGCCTTGGCAAGAAGCTGGCGATCATTGCGTTCTGTATGCCCTTTGTTTATGCGCTGCTGGATGCATTCGGCTCCTTTGTTGACATTTTCTACCTGGACGATTTTGCCACCACTCCTTTGATCGGTGTTACGGAAGACACCATCGAAGCTGTGGCAAACACCAGCTATGAGCTGACCTTTGCGCTGTTCGCACTGTGCCTGTTCATCTTCATGAAGATCAAGAAGGTCAAATTTGGCCCCGTTCCGCAGCACAAGGACAAGATCCTGGCTGCCGTATTTGAGACCGCCGGTCAGTTTACATACGTCTACGCCCTCAGCGGCAATGGCGTAATTGCAGCTCCCATTATTTCCTCTGTGTGTATTGTTTCCCTGCTGCTGTCCCGGATCTTCCTGAAGGAAAAGCTCTCCTGGAAGACCTATCTGTTTATTGCCATCGTAATTGTCGGTATCCTTTTGCTGGCAATCAGCGAAGAACTATAAAAATAACAAAAGATCCCGGACAAAGTCCGGGATCTTTTGTTACTTATTCAGACCATTCAATATCGGAGCTGGAGGACCATTCATCGTCTATTGGTTCATCATCCCACTGCTCATCGTTCCATTCATCATCGGGTTTCTCAGTCGCCTGGGTAGTGGGTTTCTCAGTAGCGGGGACAGTAGGCGCTTGCGTTGCAGGGCTTGTGGGAGCCTCGGTTGGAGCCTGCGTAGCAGGATTCGTGGGTGTAACGCCATCGCCGGACCATTCAATATCCGTACTGGAGGACCAATCATCGTCATCGGTAGGCTTGGTGGTGTCCTGCACAGGATCTTTGTCGCCGTCATTGTTCACATCCGTCGTGGGTGTGGTGGGAGAAGGCTCTTCCTTCTTGCCGTTGCAGGTGGTCAAAGCAATCACAAGCGCAGCAATTAACACCAACGCTGCCACTACAATCAAAAGCTTCTTCATAATCTTTTCCTTTCTTATGTGGGGTATTCATTCATAAATTATTATAGGCATATTACGAAATATGTCAATAATGAAATCCCGGTTTGATAAACACTTGAAATTGCGAAATTTTTACATTTTCCACATTGACATTTTTTCCTGCTTATGGTATGATTCCAAAGATGAATTTACACTCTTGTTTTCGCAAGGAAAGGAGAACCGTATGGCAATGCATAATCAGACTCCCGGTTTTGATCTGTCTATGTTTGCTCCCAGTGTTCGCACCTGTGTTGCTGAGCGTCTTTCATCCGTTGACCTGTGTGCTTTCAATTCTTCCGAATATGCTGTTTTTCCCGGCTTCTGTGATGTGCATGTGCATTTCCGTGAGCCGGGATTTTCTTATAAAGAGACCATCCTGAGCGGCTCTATGGCGGCTGCCCGTGGCGGTTACACAGCGGTTTGCACCATGCCCAACCTGAATCCCGTTCCCGACAGTAAGGCTAACCTGAAAGAGCAATTGGATATTATCCGCAATGATGGCTTGATCCACATCTACCCCTACGGCGCAATTACCGTAGGGCAGAAGGGCCAGCAGCTTTCCGATATGAGAGGTATCGCCCAAAGCGTGATTGCCTTCTCCGATGACGGCAAGGGCGTGCAAAGCGCCGATATGATGCGCGCGGCAATGCGCAGAGCCAAGGAGCTGAAAAAGCTGATTGTCGCCCACTGTGAGGATGAGACGCTTCTCAACGGCGGCTACATTCACGATGGCGACTATGCAAGAGCCAACTCCCATCGTGGCATCTGCTCCGAAAGCGAATGGAAACAGATCCAGCGTGACCTCGAGCTGGTGAAGGAAACCGGCTGTGCATACCATATTTGCCACATATCTACCAAAGAAAGCGTGGAACTGATCCGCAAGGCCAAAGCCGGCGGCCTGGATGTGACCTGCGAAACCGCTCCTCACTACCTGATTATGGATGACAGCTATCTGCTGGAGGACGGCCGCTACAAAATGAATCC
>JAZSCE010000016.1:0-17070 GCA_045602725.1 Faecousia sp.
TGTGGCGGCGCCCCCCGCACCGCGATGGGGGTGCTCCGTTGACCTTTTTGCAAAAGAAAGGAGTTGCTTATGGCTTCCAATCGAATTATGCGAATCAATGAGGAGATCCAAAAGGCGCTGGCGGAGGCACTGCGCACCGTAAAAGATCCCCGTGTCAGCGGCACGATGATCTCCATCACCCGTGTGGAGACCACTCCGGATCTGCGCTATGCCAAGGTGTATGTCAGCTTCCTGGAGGAGGATAAGGCGGCAGATGCTATGAAGGGCCTGAAATCTGCCGGCGGTTACCTGCGCCGGGAGGTGGCAGGTGCACTGAAGCTGCGCTATACCCCGGAGCTGGTGTGGGCGCTGGACGACAGCATCGTCTACGGCGCAAAGCTGCTGAGCCTTATTAACTCTCTTGAGGTAAAGTCCGATGACGAGGACTGATTGCGCCGCCTTTTTGCGGCAGAAGGACAATTTCTGTATCCTGACCCACCTTGACCCGGATGGTGATGCGCTGGGTTCGGCGGCGGGACTTTGCCTTGGCCTGCGGGCGCTGGGAAAGACGGCCTTTGTGCTGGAAAATCCTCAAACTCCGGAAAATCTGGCCTTTTTGTGCGAGGAACTTACGGTGGCTGCGCCTGCGGAAAATGCTGTGCTGGTCAGCGTAGATGTGGCTTCGCCCCGGATTTTTATGAAAAATCCCACTTTTGCCCCGGAGAAGATCCAACTGCGGATCGATCACCACGGCCGGTCCACGTCCTTTGCGCCGCTGGAGATGGTAGATCCGCAGATGGCCTCCTGCGCAGAGCTGGTGTATGATATTTTGATGGAGCTGGGCGTGGAACTGACCCGGGAGATGGCGATTGCGCTGTACATTGGTCTGTCCACCGACACCGGTTGCTTCAAGTTCGCCAATACTACGGCCCATACCTTCCGGGTGGCAGCTGCCTGCGCCGATACGGGTGCAAATCTGCAGCCCATCAACCAGGCGATGTTCGATACGGTGAGCCTGGGTAGGCTGCGGCTGCAAAGCTGGATCACAGAGAATACCCGGTTCTTTGCCGATGGCCAGGTGGCGGTTTGCGTTCTGCCTATTGGCCTGGCGAAGGAATTGGGCGCGCAGGAAAGCGAATTGGGCGGATTGTCCGGCTTCGTGCGTTCTATTGCAGGCGTAAAGATCGCGGCTACGGTGCAGGCGCAGGAACAGGAGAATAAGATCTCTGTCCGGGCCGTACCCGGCTATGACGCGGCTGCCATCTGCGAAAAATTTGGCGGCGGCGGACACAAAGGCGCCGGCGGCGCTGCTTCCACCTTAAGTCCGGAGGAAACCGGTAAAAGATTGGCAGAAGCAATGCTGCAGCAATTGAATGGATAAGAAAAACCCGGCAGAGTTACCTCCGCCGGGTTTTTACTGTAGGGCGGGGGCTTGCTCCCGCCGCCAATGTTAATTTATAGAGCAGAATATACTGCACACACTTATTCCTTCACATATAGCTTATCCAATTCCCATTGTTTTGGGTTGTTAGTTATGTACTGCGTAATTTCCCGATAATCCTCGTGCCCGCGAATGACATGCTCGTAAAACGAGGTTTGGAACAGTTTGTCAATAGGGCACGCTTTTTTACATTCTTTGGTTGTCAGAGACTTATAGACACAAACAATATCGGTTATTGTAGGGCGGGGGCTTGCTCCCGCCGCATCGCTGAGAATAAATATAGCGTGAATGTGATTGGGCATAATCACGTATTGATCTACTGTGAGAGAAGGGTATCTTTCCTCCAGCAAGAGCAGCTGCTCCTGTACAATTTGACCGTATCTTGTATATCGGATTTCAGCGGGAGCAAGTTCCTGTCCTACGATATGAGACAGCAAGCATCGTTTGTTTTGGGTGCAGATGGTAATGAAGTAAGCACCAGCAGTGCTATAATCGAAATGATCCATACGCGGATGCTTTCTTTTCGGAAAACGATTTTCCATAAGTATCACCTGAATTATGATTTAGAAAATCCGCAGACAGTAGCACCATCTGCGGATTTTGCGTATTTTGGTTTAGCGGCGGGAGCAAGCCCCCGCCCTACAAATAAGCTTAGCAGTAGAAGTCCTTGATCTTCTTGGCGCGGCTGGGATGGCGCAGCTTGCGAATGGCCTTGTTCTCGATCTGGCGGATACGCTCACGGGTAACACCGAAGATCTGACCCACCTCTTCCAGGGTGTGGGTACGGCCGTCATACATACCGAAACGCATACGCAGCACGTCAGCTTCACGCTCGGTCAGGGTGTCCAAAATCTCCTTCAGAGCCTCTGCAAGCAGGGCGTTGGAGGTGGCGTCGGCAGGACCGGGGGTACGCTCGTCCTCCACGAAAGAGCCGATGGAGGTATCTTCTTCATCACCAACAGGGGTGTCCAGACTCAGGGTGTCGGCGGCGGTACGGTTGGCCTCGATGATCTTCTCCACCGGCAGATTCAGCTCAGCGGCGATCTCTTCCACAGTGGGCTCACGGCCCAGCTCCTGCACCAGCTTACGGTTGCAGCGGGTGGCCTTGTTAATGACCTCAACCATATGCACCGGAACACGGATGGTACGTGCCTGATCGGCAATGGCACGGGTAATGGCCTGCCGGATCCACCAGGTGGCATATGTAGAGAACTTGTTTCCCTTTGTCCAATCGAATTTGTCAACCGCACGGATAAGACCGGTGTTGCCTTCCTGGATCAGGTCCAGAATGTGCAGGCCACGGCCGGAATATTTCTTTGCGATGGAAACAACCAGACGCAGGTTGGCCTCCGTCAGCTTGTTCTTGGCTTCCTGATCGCCTTCGGATACACGCTTTGCCAGCTCGATTTCCTCTTCGCCGGACAGCAGCTTTACCTGACCGATCTCCTTCAGGTACATACGCACCGGATCGTCCAAATTGAATTCTGCAGCAAGATCCACGGGATCCACCAGCTCTTCGTCATCTACATCGGTAAGATCCACGGGGTCATCCAGGCCGGCAAGGTCAATATCATCACCCAAATCCAAATCCAGCTCGCTGCTGACGATCTGAATGTTCATAGCCTCGAAACGGTCATAGATCTCTTCGATCTTCTCAGGGGAAAGATCCATCTTCTCCAGCAGATCACGCAGATCGGAATCCCGGATCATACCGTCCTTCTTACCCTGAGCAATCAGCGCCTGCAGACCAGCCTGCAGATCTTCCATGCTCTTATTGGCAGATTTTTTTGTTATACTCATTACACTACCCCTTTTTCTGTAAGTAAAATTCGTTCGTGCCGTAAGACTATATACCTTTTTTTGAAAAACGACAAGGGCTTTGCGGAAAATTTTTTATTTTTTGCGGCTTTGGGCGTATTTTGTCGTGATACAAATACAGTTTCCCCTGTTTTTTGTGCAATATACAGTTTACTTTTTGCGGTTTTTTCTGTATAATAAATTATTCCCTATATTTTTTGAGAATTTTCAAGTGCCATTTCAGAGGTATTACGATATGACCGAACTTTCCAAGATTCGCAATTTTTCCATTATTGCCCATATTGACCACGGAAAGTCCACCCTGGCAGACCGTTTGCTGGAAGCGTGCAACGCTGTGGATAATCGCCAGGGCCGTGAGCAGATCCTGGATTCTATGGATCTGGAGCAGGAGCGTGGCATCACCATCAAGGCCACTGCCGTGCAGCTCAATTATACGGCTGCGGACGGACAGACCTATCATCTGAATTTGATCGATACCCCGGGCCACGTAGACTTTAACTACGAGGTCTCCCGCAGCCTTGCCGCCTGCGAGGGTGCGGTGCTGGTGGTGGATGCATCCCAGGGCGTAGAAGCCCAGACTTTGGCGAACACCTACCTTGCCATCGACGCAGGTCTGGAAGTGCTGCCGGTCAACAATAAGATCGATCTGCCCTCTGCCCGGCCTGCGGAGGTCAAGGCGGAGGTGGAGGATATTATCGGCATCCCTGCCGAGGATTCTCCCGAAATTTCCGCCAAGAACGGCATCAATATCCGCTCCGTTTTGGAGATGATCGTAAGAGATGTTCCCGCACCGGAGGGTGATCGGGAAGCACCCCTGCAGGCGCAGATTTTTGACAGCGTTTACGATTCCTACCGTGGTGTTATCGTATATACCCGCATCAAGCAGGGTACCGTCAAGCCCGGTATGGAAGTCAGAATGATGGCTACCGGCGCCGTTTACAAGGTGGTCGAGGTAGGCACTATGAATCCCATGGGCCTGACACCCCGGGATGCGCTGGGCGCCGGTGAGGTTGGATATATTACCGCATCCATTAAAAATGTGGCGGATACCCAGGTGGGCGACACCATCACCTGCGTGGAAAATCCTGCACCTGAGCCCTTGCCGGGCTACCGGGCGGTGCAGCCGATGGTCTATTCCGGTGTGTATCCTGCCGACGGTGCAAAATATCAGGATTTGCGGGAAGCGTTGGAAAAGCTGAAGCTGAACGATGCATCCTTTGTTTATGAGCTGGAAAGCTCCATTGCCCTGGGCTTTGGCTTCCGCTGCGGCTTCCTGGGCCTTCTGCATATGGAGATTATTCAGGAGCGCCTGGAGCGGGAATACAATTTGGACTTGATCACCACCGCACCCAACGTCGTCTACCGGGTCACCAAGACCAATGGCGAGGTGCTGATGGTGGATAATCCGCTGGATTACCCTGACCCTATGGAGATCGAACTGGCGGAAGAGCCCTTTGTCAAGATCAGCCTGATTGCGCCCCAGGAATATGTGGGCAATATTATGGATCTTGCCCAGCAGCGCCGTGGCGAATTCAAGAATATGGATTATTTGGATGCCAACCGTGTGGAGCTGCACTATGAAATGCCGCTGAATGAGATCATCTACGATTTCTTTGACGCGCTGAAATCCCGTACCCGTGGCTATGGCAGCCTGGACTATGAGCTGATCGGCTACCGCCCCAGCAAGCTGGTGAAGCTGGATATTTTGCTCAATGGCGAGATCGTGGATGCGCTGAGCTTCATTCTCTTTGCGGAGAATGCTTACCCCAGAGCAAGAAAGATCTGCGAAAAGCTGAAGGAAAATATTCCCCGTGCCCAGTTCGAGATCCCGGTGCAGGCAGCCATCGGCGGAAAGATTATTGCGCGAGAGACCATCAAGGCGCTGCGCAAGGATGTGCTTGCCAAGTGCTATGGCGGCGATATTACCCGTAAGAAGAAGCTGCTGGAAAAGCAGAAAGAGGGTAAAAAGCGGATGCGTACGTTTGGTACTGTTTCCGTTCCCAGCGAGGCATTTATGGCTGTGCTGAAGCTGGACGAAGATTGATAGAAGGGAGCATATTTATGTTCTGGCAAGAAATTTGGAATAGCGTTATGAATACGACCCCCGGCCTGATGGAGATCGGCCTGCGCCTGGCTTGCGCTATGCTGGTAGGTCTGGTCATCGGTACGGAGCGTGAATACACCCACCGCCCTGCGGGTATGCGTACCCACATCCTGGTGGCGTTGGGCGCTTGCGTGGTGTCTATCACCGGCGAGATTATTTTCAATCATTACAACTCCCTGGGCGCATTTCCGGACCCTGCCCGTCTGAGCGCGCAGGTCATTACCGGTGTCGGTTTCCTGGGCGCAGGTACCATCCTGCGAGAAGGCCCCAGCGTTAAGGGTCTGACCACTGCAGCCAGCCTTTGGGCGGTTGCCTGCCTGGGTATCGCTGCCGGCTTCGGCTACTATGCCATCGCCATTCTCGGTATGGTGTGCATTCTCATCACGCTGACGCTCTTTGAACTGCTGCAGAGAGTGCTTTTAAGACCCAGCCACAAGTCCGCTGAGAAGTACATACTGGAAACAACGGACATTTCCGCAAGCCTGAGAAAGATCAATGAGCAGGCATCTGCGGAACGGGTCGCCATTGAAAATATGATGGCAGAAACGGTTGAGGGCGGCCATAAAGTCAGCTTCCGGGCAGATTTTGGCGGCGGCCATCTGAAGCATCGCCGCCAGCGGTTCTTCGATGCCATTGTTTCCGCACCGGAGACCAAATCTCTGCACAATGCAGAGGAAGAGGCACAAGGCGTAATGTAACGGAGGTGTCCTATGGCGATTTTGGGACGAAAAGACAAAAAGCCGCTGGGCATATATATCCACGTGCCGTTTTGCCGCAGTAAGTGCCAATACTGTGACTTTTATTCCCTGACCACCAAGGATGACCGGCTTTTGGATGGCTTTTTGGATGCGATCTGCGCCCATATCAAGGAGGCAGGCGCATTGGCCCCGGGCTATACCGTGGATACGGTGTACTTCGGCGGCGGCACGCCCAGCTTTTTCGGTGCTGACGGAATGGCAACCATTCTCACCGCCGTGCGCCGCAGCTTCGATGTGTCCAACAATGCGGAAATTACCTTTGAAGCAAATCCGGATTCCATTTCTCCCAAGCTGCTGCACAAGCTGCGCAGCGAGGGCTTCAATCGTGTCAGCCTCGGCATCCAATGCGATGATGACGCAATCCTGGAAAAGATTGGCCGGCCTCACAACTATGCCCAGGCGGTGTCGGCTGTGAAGCAGATCCGCAGAGCCGGCTTCCGGAATCTGAGCGTGGACCTGATCTACGGCCTGCCCGGACAGAGCTTGCAAAGCTGGGAAAGAACCCTGCAGAATGTACTGAAGCTGGAGCCTGAGCATATCAGCTGCTACGGCCTGAAGGTGGAGGAAGGCACACCGTTTTACAAATATCAGGACTATTTGAATCTGCCGGATGACGATATGCAGGCGGATATGTACCTGCGTACTGTGGAAATTCTGCGTGGCAAGGGCTTCCGGCAGTATGAGATCTCCAATTTCTGCCGCCGCAGCAACGAGTCCAAGCACAATCTGAAGTATTGGACCGGCGGCGAATATCTGGGCTTTGGCCCCAATGCCAGCTCGGACTTTGCCGGCAAGCGGTTTAAGATCGTAAGAGATCTGCACGGCTATATCGAGGGCATCCTGACCGGCGGCCAGGTGATTGACGAGCTGCAGGAGATCCCGCCCAGAGAGCGTGCAGGCGAGTATCTGATGATGCGGCTGCGCACCAGCCGTGGCATCCTGGGTCAGGAGTATGAAAAGCAGTATCTGCTGCCCTTCGCACCGCTGGAAAAGGTGCTGGTGCAGTGGGCTGGCAGTGGCCACGCTGTCAAGCTGGAAAATGGCTATTGGCGGCTGACACCGGAGGGCTTCCTGATATCCAACACCATCATTGCCGCGCTTTTGGCGGCGCAGGATCAGTCTGTACCATTGTCGAAAAGAAGATAAGGCAATCCCACAGGGCAATGGCTCTGTGGGATTTTTATCATGGCTCCCCTGGGAGAAAACGAGTGGGCTTGCGAAAATTGGGGTTAATCTGCGGCCTTGCCACAAGATGCTGTGTTGTGCCAAAAAAGCAGTCAGTTTTTGGGGAATTTTCATAGGGCAAAAACCGTTGTAGTAAGGAAAAAACTATGGTATAATTGCTATAACTGACGAATTATACGAGGTAGTGTATGAGTTTGGAATTTCTGACAATTGAAAATGCAGATGTGCGCAAGCTGCTTGGCGCCGCCAGCGGCGATGCGGCGCTGCTGTATCTGTATATTCATAGCGGCGCGGAGCTGGCCGGCGCAGAGAAGGCGCTGAAATTTACCCAGACCAGAATGGCCTGCGCAACGGCAACTTTGCGGCAGCTGGGCCTGTGGCCTGAAGAGCGCAAGAGCATCATCGCGCCCGGTGAGCGTCCCAGCTATTCCGAAAAGGATGTGCTGGATGCGATGGATACGGATAATTCCTTCCGCCTGCTGTACACAGAGGTGCAGCGGCTGATGGGAAGAAGCCTGAACACCGAAGAACTCAAGATCCTGTTGGGATTTATCCGCTATTTGGGTCTGCCGGGTGAGGTGATCTCGGTGCTGGTGTCCTATTGCAAGGAGCGTGCCCGGCAAAGGGGGAGCCTGCGCAATCCCAGCCTGCGTACTATCGAAAAGGAAGCCTACAATTGGGCAGAGCAGGGCATTGATACCCTGGAAGAAGCTGCAGCCTACATACACAATCAGACCGTCCGCAACACCAAAATGCAGCAGCTGATGGCGCAGCTGCAGATCCGGGGAAGAAGCTTGACCCAGGCAGAGGAACGATACGCAAAAAGCTGGCTGGAGATGGGCTTTGAGGACGGTGTCATCGCAATGGCTTACGAAAAGACCTGCGTCAACACCGGCGGCCTTAGCTGGCCGTATATGAACAAGATCCTTACCAGCTGGCACACAGCCGGCTATAAAACGGTAGAGCAGGTTAAAAATGGCGACCGGAAGCAGGGCATTCCCAAGGGTGCATCCGGTGAGCTGGGCGAAGCGGAAATGGAAGCGATCCGCAAACTTTTGCAGGAGGGGTAACCCATGGCATACAGTTCAGATGTAATCAAGCGGGCCAGAGATCGTTTGGCTCTTGAAAAAGCCGATCGGGAATCAGAATACCAGCGGCATTTGATGGAGGCGTACAGTCGTGTTCCCAGACTGCGGGAGCTTGACCGTAAAATGCAGCAGACCGTGCTGGAGGCTGCCCAGCTTGTGTTTACCAAGGGCGCGGATGTCACCCGGGCGCTGGAGGAAGCAAAGCAAAGAAATCTTGCGCTGCAGCAGGAGCGTGGGGCATTGATCGATGCCCATTTTGAAGAGGGCTTTTTGGACGATTCGCCCATTTGCAGCCGTTGCGGCGGCGATGGCTATATCGGCACAACTATGTGCGAATGCCTGCAGGAGCTGTGCCGCCAGGAGCAGAAGAAGGAGCTTTCCCTGCTGTCCGGCAGCAAGGAGACCTTTGCGCAGTTTAAGCTGGATTATTACAGCGACCAGTACGATGCTAAGTACGGCGCAAGCCCCCGGGATATTATGAAGCTGACCTTTGAAAGATGTCGGCGCTATGCCAATACCTTTACGGAAAATGCCGGCAATCTGATGTTCATCGGCGGCACCGGCCTGGGCAAGACCTTCCTGTCTGCCTGCATCGCCGGTACGGTGGCAGACAGGGGCTACAGCGTGGTGTACGAAACCGCTTCCCGGCTGTTCGGCAAGATGGAGCTGGCGAAATTCAGCGGCAGCGAAGAAGCCCGGGCAGAGGTGGCGAAATATACTGCCTGCGACCTGCTGATTTTGGACGATCTGGGCACAGAAATGCCCGGACAGTTCGTCACAGCGGCGCTTTACAGCCTTCTCAATGAGCGGCTGCTTGCCGGCAAGCCTATGGTCATCTCCACCAATCTGAATGTGGAAGAGATGGCCCGGCGGTATTCTCCGCAGATCGCATCCCGAATCCACGGCGAGTTTGCCCGCCTGACCTTTGTGGGCGAGGATATCCGGGTGCTGAAAAACAGGAGGGGTTAAGATGCGGATTGGTATTTTATTTGACTTGGACGGTACGCTGCTCAATACGCTGGACGATTTGACCGATGCCGTAAACTATGCGCTGGCGCAGTTTGACTGCCCGCCCCAAACCCCGGCACAGGTCCGCAGCTACCTGGGTAACGGCGCAAAGCAGCTGATTGCTCTGAGCCTGCCGGAATATATGCAGCCGCAAGTGGACACGGTGCTGGATGTTTACAGAACCTATTACAATGCCCATTGCCGGATCAAGACCGGTCCTTATGCCGGCATCCCTGAGGTGCTGGCAAAATTAAGCGAAAAATACCCCATTGCGGTGGTATCCAACAAGCCGGATTCTGCCACGAAGCCCCTGATTGCACAGTATTTCCCCGGCATTTACGCTTTGGGCGAACGGGCCGATTGCCCCCGCAAGCCGGCACCGGATATGCTGAAGAAGGCAATGGCGGACATCGGCGTGGATTCCTGCGTTTATGTGGGTGACAGCGAAGTGGATGCGCTGACAGCACGCAATACCGGTGTGCCTTGTGTGGCAGTAAGCTGGGGCTTCCGTGACCGGGATGTGCTGGAGGAAAGTGGCCCTGCGTTCATCTGCGACGATACGGCGGATTTGGTCGAAATGATTGAAAATGCGGCGCAGAGCATCGAAGCGTGACGATACCCATTGACGCGCGCGTAAATATGTGATAGGATACCTCTTGTCCGCAAGGACAAGAGGACACATAAGCCGCTGTGGCCTCGAGCCCGAGCGCGTGGCAGCGGTCGGCAAGATGCAAGCCTGCTTTGTCAGGCGCAGCAGCTGCCGGGAACCGCAACAGGACAGCGGCACTCGCAAAGCGAGTTCGGTATGCGCCACGAAGAACAATCAAATAACAAGCCGTTGTGGTGGAATAGGTAGACACCAGGGACTTAAAATCCCTTGAGGTAACACACGTACCGGTTCGAGTCCGGTCAGAGGCACCAAGAGGCAGCCCGAAAGGGCTGGCTTTTTTGTTGCCGCTGACCGGGGCACTCGACATTTCCGATGTCTTGTGGTACAATCTAAAAAGCCTCCCTTGTGTAAAGGGAGGTGGCAAAAATCTTTGATTTTTGACGGAGGGATTGTCAAAATGGACTATAAACACAACAAATCTCTCGTTAACAACGCAAAAAGTTTACGCAGGAATATGACGAAAGAAGAGAGGCATCTATGGTATGATTTTCTTCGCAATTATCCAGTAAAATTCTTGCGGCAAAAGATTCTGGGACAGTATATTGTTGACTTCTACTGCGCAGAGGCACATTTAATTGTTGAACTGGATGGCTCGCAGCACTATCAAGAGCAGGGCGTGCAGTATGATGAGGCGCGAACAGCCTATTTGGAGAACTTCGGAATTTGCGTTGTAAGAATTCCGAATAATGAAGTGATGCACAATTTCGCAGGGGTGTGCGAGTATATTGATTTAATTGTAAAGCAATCCCTCAGTCAGCTTCGCTGTTAGCTCCCTTTACACAAGGGAGCCTTTGTTGCTTGCCTTTCTCGAAAATTGTAGTATAATAGAAGAAAAAACAAAACGGAGGAACGGTTATGTCGAAGCTCTACTTCAAATTTGGCGCTATGGCGTCCAGCAAGACCGCCAATGCGCTGATGACCAAGTTCAATTATGAGGAAAAGGGAAACCGGGTTTGGCTCATTAAGCCGGATTTGGACAACCGGGATGATTATACCGACGAAAACGGCAACCGGGTCACCGTGGTCAAATCCCGGATCGGCCTTTCTGCCGTTGCCGATGTGATCCGGCAGGACGAAAATCTGTTGGCGCGCTTTGAAACGCTGCGTGCGGCTGCCCCGGTGGATGTGATTATCTGCGACGAGTGCCAGTTCCTGACCGGCGAGCAGGTGGATCAGATGAAACACATTGCAGAGTATTTCGATACGCCGGTACTGTGCTTCGGTCTGCGCTCAGATTTTCAGACCAAGCTGTTCCCCGGCTCTCAACGGCTGTTTGAGATTGCCGACAGCATTACGGAGATCAAGTCCGTTTGCCGTTGCGGCAAGAAGGCCATCGTCAATGCCCGCCTGAATGAAAAGGGCCAGGTCATCGTCGAAGGCGAGCAGGTCTGCATCGGCGGCAACGACAAGTACGAGGGTATGTGCTGGGGCTGCTGGCAGGACCGAATCAAAAGAGGATTATAAGACAAAAGCCAGCCCAACGGGCTGGCTTTCTAAGGAGTTACTATGGAGATTTTTGGTTTGCCTATTTGGATGGTTGCACTGGTTTGTGTAGGTGTATTTTTGGCGTCCTTTATGGATGCCATCGGCGGTGGCGGCGGCATCATCTCGCTGCCAACTTATCTGCTGGCAGGCTTGCCGATGCACTTTGCCTTGGGTACGAACAAGCTGTCCTCCTGCATCGGTACGGTGGCATCTACGGTGCGGTATATCAGGCATGGCTATGTGGATTGGTTTTTGGGAATTCCGTCTATCGTGCTGGCGCTGTTCGGCGCACACCTGGGAACAAAGCTGCACCTGATGATGGACGAACAATACTTAAAGCTGGTCCTGCTGCTGGTGCTGCCGGTGATTGCGGTGATTCTTTTGAAGAAAAAGGATCTGCCAGAGGAGAGGAAGCCGCAGAACAAGTGGCTGCGCTGCACCATCGTTTGGGGTGCGTCCCTGATTTTCGGCGCGTATGATGGCTTTTACGGGCCGGGTACCGGTACATTTTTGCTGATGAGCTTCTGCTACCTGGCAAAGCTGGATGTACGGACTTCCTCCGGCAATGTGAAGTTGGTGAATCTTGCCTCCAATGTGGGCGCTGTGGTAACATCTCTGATGGCCGGCACGGTGATGATCCCGCTGGGCTTGATCTCCGCTGTTTTCGCTACCGCCGGACAGTATATCGGCGCCGGCCTGACCTTGAAAAACGGCTCCAAAATCGTGCGGCCGGTGATCCTGGTGGTGGTCGTGCTGCTGGCGGTTAAGGTGATTTTAGAGCTTTTCGGAATTGCATAGCAGTGTCTTAAGAAATGATTAAGATGGTTGTAAAAAGATGAGTAAAATGGTATAATTTCCTCAGATTTGGACGAAAAGAGGGAATTTTATGGAGCTTTGGACCGCTGCCCACGCAAAGACACTGCCCATCGCCCTGCTGGCGATGATCGTGATCGGCATCGTGCTGCGGCTGACAATCGGCAAAAAATCGTTGAAAATCCGGATGATCCCCCTGCAAATTGTTGCGGTTTTGCTGGTGGTGCTGGAGATCGGCAAGCAATATGTGTCTTTCCAAAACGGGTACGATCTGTATCACATTCCGCTGCATTATTGCTCGCTGTTCATTTTTGCTGTGCCGGCCATGGCGTTTTATAGGGGCAAGCATTTTGCGAAGGTAAGAGCCATCGGCGCAGGCTTCTGCGGAGCAATGGCCACCTTGCTGCTGATCTATCCCAACCTGATTTACGGCGCCTGGAATATCGAAAATTTCTTTAAGGGCTATTTGGATATGCACACGGTGGCGTTCCATAATTTGGTGCTGTTCGCATTTGTGCTGATCCTGGCGCTGGATCTGCATACACCCACGGGCAAGAAAGAGCAGATGTATCCCATTTGGGCTACGGTGGCTTTCTGCGTGGTGTCGGCTACGGCTGCCAATATTCTGCAGGTCAACTATGCCAATTTCTATCAGTGCAATATTCCTCCGCTGGAAGCGGTTCGGATGGCGGTGCAGAATGCGGCAGGGTATGTGCCTGCGCAGATCCTCTATGTGTGCATTGTGTCGGCATTGACGGTGCTGTACACCTGGGGTGCATATTGGCTGTATCGCCTGCTGCGCAAATTCACGGCAATCAAAACACCGGTTGTGCAATGAGAACATAAAAGGCTCCCCTTGTCAGGGGAGCTGTCAGCCGAACAGGCTGACTGAGGGGTAGTTTTCTCTCCCCCAGTCTTTTTGCTTTGCAAAAATCCAGCCCCCTCGTCAGAGGGGGCCTTTTTTTATTGACGAAATGATACAGAAGCGGTACAATAGTGCCATAAATAAGCAAGGAGGGAACGGCTTGCCTATCCTTTTGGATCTGTTTTTGACCTTCGCCAAGATCGGTGCATTCACCTTTGGCGGCGGCTATGCGATGATCTCGGTCATCGACAGCATTTGTGTGGAAAAGAAAAAGTGGATCACCCACGATGAGATGATGGATGTCACCGTTATCGCGGAGTCTACCCCCGGCCCCATTTCTGTCAACTGCGCCACCTTCGTGGGCTTTAAGCAGGCGGGTTTGTTGGGTGGAATTCTGGCGACCCTGGGCGTTATTTTGCCGTCTTTCCTGGTGATCTACATTATTTCGATGTTCCTGGATAATTTTTTGGAGATTGCCATCATCGCCAATGCGTTCAAGGGCATTAAGATCGGCGTGGGTATCCTGATCGTGGATGCCGGCGTGACGATGCTGCAGAAGATGAAGAAGAATGCGCTGTCTGTCACCATTTTGGTGGGCAGCGTGCTCACAATGCTGGCGGTGGATATTTTCTCATTGAATTTTTCCTCCATCAGCCTGATGCTGATTGCCGCTGTGGTTGGCTTTGTCAGCTTCCTGGCGAATAGAAAGGCAGGTGCTGAGAAATGATCTATCTTGACCTGCTGATCGGCTTCTTGAAAGTCGGCTGCTTTGCTTTTGGCGGCGCTTATGCCGCAATTCCGCTGATCCGGGATGTGGTGCTGTCCTACGGCTGGCTGACGGATGAGCAGCTCAGCTATATGATCGCTGTCAGCGAAAGCACCCCCGGCCCGGTTATGATCAATCTTGCCACCTATGTGGGCAGCTCCCAGGGCGGCGTGTTGGGCTCTGTGTTGGCGACTTTGGCGGTAGCATTTCCGGCATTTGTGATTATTTGGCTGGTGATGGTGCTGCTGAAGAGCTTTTTGCAGAAGAATTCTGTGCAGGCGGTGCTGGGCGCTGTGAAGCCCTGTGTCATCGGCATTATTCTCTCCACCGGCGCCTATATGGCCTTCAGCGGTGTGCTGGCTGTTGATGGGGCCGTCGCTGTGGATGGCAAAGCGGCCATCATTGCCGGCGTTGTGGCGGCTGTGGTGGTAGCCTGGCGCCTGATCAAAAAGAAAAAGGCGTCTCCCATTGCGCTGATCATCGTATCTGCCTGCTTAGGCATATTGGTTTACGGCATTTAATGCGAGGAATGTTATGAACAAAAAAAGTAAATTCACAATATCCACCACCCATTTGATCCTGCTGAGTTTTCTTGTAACGGTCTTGCTGGGTGCGGTGTTGCTGAGTCTACCCATCAGCTCGGCAGACGCAGTTGCGACACCTTTCGTGGATGCGCTGTTTACAGCCACCACAGCCACCTGCGTGACGGGCTTGGTGGTGGTGCCAACGGCTACGGCCTGGAGCTTGTTTGGACACATTGTGATCTTAGTCCTGATCCAGTTGGGAGGACTGGGTGTTATTACGGTGCTGGCAGGCATTACCCTGACGCTGAACCGGAAGATGAGTATGTCCAACAAAATCCTGCTGCAGGACGCCTTCAATTTGGACACGCTGTTCGGAATGCGCGCATTTGTTAAGAAGGTTATCATCGGCACTTTCATTGTGGAGGGCGTGGGTGCGCTGGCATATATGACGGTGTTTGTGCCGGAATTTGGCGCCAGGGGCATTTGGATCTCGGTGTTTACCTCCATTTCTGCCTTCTGCAATGCCGGCATTGACATCATCGGTGAAAACAGCCTGATCAATTACGCAACGAACCCGGTGATCAATACCGTAACCAGCCTGCTGATCATTTTGGGCGGCCTGGGCTATATTGTGTGGTGGGATCTGCTGCGGGTACTGCGGGATAAGAAAAAGGGTTTCCCCCTGCGGCGGCTGACGCTGCACAGCAAGATTGTGCTGAGTGCTACCGCGATTTTGATTTTTGGCGGTGCGGTTTTGATTTTCCTTTTCGAGCGGAACAATCCGCTGACCATCGGAAATATGTCCCTTTTTGATCAAATCCAGGTGTCAATTTTCCAATCGGTTACTACGAGAACGGCAGGCTTTGCCAGCGTTGCGCAGGAAAACTTAAGCAATTCGTCTGCTTTTGTATCGCTGCTGCTGATGTTCATTGGTGGCTCGCCGGTGGGCACGGCAGGCGGCATCAAGACGGTTACCTTTGTGGTGCTGTTCGCTGCGGCGTTGGTTGTGGTGCGGCAGAAGGATGAAGAGGTCAATATGTTTGGCCGCAGCATTGCCCGGCAGGCCATCAGCAAGGCTGTTGGTGTTTGCTGTATGTCCTTTGCGATTATGTTTGTTTCCACGCTGCTGCTGTCACTGGTCACCGATGCCAGCGCACTGGACATATTGTATGAAACCGTCAGTGCCACCGCAACGGTGGGCTTGAGCCGGAATCTGACGCCCAGCCTGAACACCCTGGGCAAGCTGATCATCACTGCGACGATGTATTTGGGTCGTGTGGGCCCCATTTCCCTGATGATCGCATTTAACCTGCGCAAAAAAAGACCGAGTATTATCACAAATCCCGTTGAGACCATTAGTGTCGGATAAGGAGGAAGCAATATGAAAACCTATGCAGTTTTGGGACTGGGCCGGTACGGCAGGGCAGTTGCAAAAGAACTGACGGACAGCGGCGCGGAAGTGCTGGCGGTGGATACCAATCAGAGTATTGTCAATCAGGCGGCGCTGGAGCTTCCGTACTGCAAGTGTGCCAATATCACCGATCCGGAGGTGTTCTACCAGTTGGGCATCGGCGATGTGGACACGGTGATCATTGCAATGGCCAGCAATCTGGAGGCTACGGTTATGGCAATCACGCTGTGCAAGGAAGCGGGCGTGCAGAATGTTATCGTTAAAAGCGGCAATGAGACCCAGAGCAAGATATATACCCGCCTGGGTGCGGATAGGGTTGTGTTCCCCGAGAATGAGTCCGGCATACGGCTGGCGAAAAATCTGCTGAGCTCCGGCTTTGTGGATATGGTGGAGCTGTCCAAGGGCGTGTCGATGGTGGAGTTGGATGTGCAGGAAGGTTGGATCGGTCAGAACCTGATCCAGCTGAATCTGCGGCGCAAGTATGGCGTCAATATCGTGGCGGTGCGCAATGCAGGCATCGTGCAGACGGATGTGAATCCCGAAACACCGCTGACGGCGGATATGAAGCTGATCGCCCTGGGCGATACCAAAAAGCTGGCAAAGCTGAACAAGTAAATGCAAATCCCGCTTGGTGTAAGCCAAGCGGGATTATTTTTGTGCGAAAGAGCGGTAAAAAGATGCGCAAATATAGGTAAGAAAGCAAAAAGTGTATACCTATGCAGTTCGATAAATTGGAATTTGTTGTTATAAATCAATGTTGATTTCATATTTGTCATCGATAAGGATGTAATTCGCATTATGCAACTTGGCCAGTTTTAAGATTTCTGCATTGTCTTCCAACACACTCTCCATTGTGCACCATTCATCATCCAAACGGTTTTCAATGACGTTTGCATATTTCTTGATGTCGGCAAAGTGGTTTCTGATATACTCCTCACTCATTACCAGACAGTAATATTTAATGCTTTCAAGATAGTTGGCGTCAAAGTCTTTCTGCCAATCGAATGGAATATAGCAACCTTCGACAATTAAGTTCTGCTTGTTTTCGATAGCAGTTTTAACCATTTCACGAACAATCGGCCACAAGTATTCGGTTAATTCATTATCATCCATAGGGGTAAGTTCTGTGTTGCCGCTACGAATTAAACCCATTTT
>JAZSCE010000017.1:0-2605 GCA_045602725.1 Faecousia sp.
GAGGTATTGGTGGGGGAGGACGGATTCGAACCATCGAAGCGATACGCAGCAGATTTACAGTCTGTCCCCTTTGGCCACTCGGGAACTCCCCCATATTCAGTTTATTTCAGCAGCCTGTCTGGAGCCGGTAGACGGACTCGAACCCCCGACCTACTGATTACAAATCAGTTGCTCTACCAACTGAGCTATACCGGCAGCTGAACAGAACACGCTTATTATAGCGGCGCGATTGGCGTTTGTCAAGTACTTTTTTAGGCTTTTTGGTAAAAATACCGGGGTGGTAAACACCCCGGTATTTCTGTTAGATTTCAATGTCCAGTTTGGAAATGACGCTTGCGCAGCGGTCACAAAGATCGTCTGCGTTGGTGCTGAGAGAATGCATCCAGCAGCGGGGGCACTTGGCACCCTTGGCCTCGCTGACACCGATGGTCAGGTCGGGATAGTTAATGCCGTTGCCAACCTCGGCGCCCTCTTCGGGAGCGCTCCAATCGCAGGAGGACACAATGCAGATCTCGGCAAGATTCAAACCCTCGCAAGCTGCTTTCAGCGCATCGCTGCCCTGCAGGGAAACGTGAGCCTCCAGCGCCTTGCCGATCCGCTTATCGGCACGGGCTCTCTCCAAAATGCCGTTGACATCCTGGCGCAGCTTCATAACGGTCTCCCACTTAGCCATTGCAGCCTCGGGCAGCAGATATGCCTTCAGGTCGGTGGGCATCTGATTCAGCAGGATGTTGCGGTCATCGTCGCCGGCGCGGTGGGGCATTGCCTGCCAGATCTCATCGCAGGTGAAGGCCAGGATGGGCGCGAACAGCTTTGCCATTGTATCCACGATCAGGAACAGCGCGGTCTGTGCGGAGCGGCGGCGGTTGCCGGTGGGCTCTTCGCAGTACAGTCGATCCTTGATGATATCCAGGTAGAAGGAGCTGAGCTCCACCACGCAGAAATCGTTGATGGCGTGGGTGATTACGTGGAACTCGTAATTCTCATAGGCCTTGCGGCACAGAGCAATCAGATCATTCAGCTTGGTCAGCGCCCACTTATCCAGCTCTTCCATATTCTCCACGCTTACCAGGTTGTCAGCATCGAAATCGCTGAGGTTACCCAGGCAGTAGCGGGCGGTGTTGCGGAACTTCAGGTAGTTCTGTGCGATCTGCTTGAAGATCTCCTTGGAGCAGCGGACGTCTGCGTGGTAGTCGGAGCTTGCCGCCCACAGACGGACGATGTCAGCGCCGAAGTCCTTAATCAGGTCAGCGGGATCAACGCCGTTGCCCAGGCTCTTGTGCATCGCTCTGCCCTGACCGTCAACCACCCAACCGTGGGTCAGCACCTGCTTGAAGGGTGCGCCCTGATCCAGTGCGCCAACGGAGGTCAGCAGGGAGGACTGGAACCAACCACGGTACTGGTCAGCACCTTCCAGATAGACATCGGCAGGCCACAGCTCGGGGGTGCGGTGCATCAGGGATGCAAAGTGGGTAGAGCCGGAGTCAAACCAGCAGTCCAGGGTATCGGTTTCCTTGGTGAAGGTCTTGCCACCGCAGTGGGGGCAGGTGAAGCCTTCGGGGATCAGCTCCATCGCATCCTTTTCAAACCAAATGTTGGAGCCGTGCTCGTCGAACAGCTTGGAAATCTTCTCGATGGATTCGGGAGTAGAAACGGGCTTGCCGCAATCGTCACAGTAGAACACCGGGATGGGCAGACCCCAGCGGCGCTGACGGGAGATGCACCAATCGGCACGCTCACGGATCATACTGACCATACGATCCTCACCCCAGGCCGGATACCATTGCACATTCTCAATGGCCTTGACCGCCTGATCCTTGAAGGATTCCACGGAGCAGAACCACTGGGGTGTTGCGCGGAAGATGGTAGGCTTCTTGCAGCGATCGTGGTGGGGGTAGGAGTGGACAACATCCTCGGATGCGAACAGCACGCCGCTCTCCTTCATATCTGCCAGAATGATGGGGTTGGATTCCTCGGTCTTGAGGCCGGCGTACTTGCCGGCATATTCGGTATGGCGGCCGTGATCGTCCACGGGAACCACCAGCTCGACACCGTAGCGCATACAGGTCTGATAGTCATCCGCACCGAAGCCGGGAGCCGTGTGGACAAGGCCGGTACCGGAGTCCATCGTGACATACTCTGCGTTCATCAGCAGAGAGGTCTTGGGCAGGAAGGGATGCTTTGCCAGCATCTTCTCAAAGAATGCGCCGGGATAGGTAGCCAAAATCTCGTAGCTGGTGTAACCGCCGGCACCCATAACCTTTTCTGCCAGAGCCTCTGCCACGATGAAGATCTCATCGCTGTAGTCGGGCTTGACCAAAGCGTAGCTTTCCCGGGGATGCAGGCTGATGCCCATATTGCCGGGCAGCGTCCAGGTGGTAGTGGTCCAAATGACGAAGAAGGTCTTGCTCAGGTCGAAGCCGGAGAGCTTGCCCAGGTCATCGTGCATCGGGAACTTGACGTAAACGGTGGTACACGGATCGTCCTTGTACTCGATGTCAGCTTCCGCCACAGCGGTGGAGCAGTAGGGGCACCAGCTAACGGGCTTTAAGCCCTTGTAGATGAAGCCCTTGTCGAACATCCGGCCAAAGACCTTGACTTCCTG
>JAZSCE010000018.1:0-29700 GCA_045602725.1 Faecousia sp.
TTTATATTCCATCATCTATTTTGCCGGGTTTTGATTTTAACACCGATATTTGAATAAAGATTTTCGAGCATTGTTTTTAAGCGATTTTGCACAGCATGTCACACCGACTTGGAAAAGTAAGTTGTTCGGTATAATCTCCTGCCTTTTACAGATACAAACAGCGTAATTTGTAAAATTATTGTAGGGCGGGGCCTTGGCCCCGCCGCATACAAAAACGCACCAAACGGAGGGAGCAAGCCCCCCCCCTACGATGTAAATGAAGGAGAAAGATATATGAAAGCAACTGGTTTGTCCCGTTGAACGCATTGGTGTCAAAATCGGGTTTTGGGAAGTTTTTATACATAGCAAAAGCGAGGTGAAATTCACCTCGCTTTTGTTGATTGCAGTGAGATTATATTTATGGTATAATATTATGCGAAATATGTAGAAAATGAGAGTTATATATTATAAAGAACAACAGCGCAGTAGAATTTCTACTGCGCTGTTATGACCATTATCCTTCAAAAAACTCGAACAAATAGTAGCCCTCTACGCCTTTTACACGTCCTACAACAGCAATTTGACGGCGATAGAAACTACGGTCTATCGGAGGGAGAATAAAGAAATCGTCCTCTAAAACTTTTGCATAGCTAGCGAGATAAAAGATATTTGTAAAAGAAAAGCAAAGGGATTCTTTATACTCGTCGCTGAGGCTGTTATAGGATTCCCGCAAGGCCAGATACCTGTCTTCGGAGATCACAGTGGCACGATGAAGGGTAAAATCAATGCCTGTGTCACCATGGCGGTCAGTATAGGAATCGGAATCACGCAGCGTCATTTCGCCGGGCTTGCTTTTAATCTCCACCGGTTCGCCTGTAGAGATAAAATAGGCAACGAGCAAAGTATCCTGCCACCGCCGACAGTTCAGATCGTTTTGGGCATCATCCTTGTAACGATCGATGCCGTCAAAAAAATTCCACAATTCAGGGCTGGTGCGCTGTATCAGCTGTATGCGGTAAAGCATAGTTTCATCGATAATCATAATGCAGTCATTCCTTTCTGCGCGTGTTCTTACAGAATCGTGCAATAGAAAATAAGCGGAGAAGGGTTTCCACTTGACGGCCTGTACAGGCTTGTCGAATCTTTTGTACAATGTGGCAATTAAATCAAAGAAAATCAATAACAGTAATTACAACAGCGAGAGTGACCGGCTTCGGCTCGCAGCCTTCGCTATCAAAGAGCGTTGGACCGCTGACGTAAAGATCCAAGTCGCCCTTTAGTTTCACAGAGCCCTTTTTTTCGCAAGCATTGTATTTCAGCGCCTTCTTAACAGAGCTTGTAAGTACGCGGATATACACGCTTATGTTGCTATCGGGCAGTACTGCGGCGTTAAGACTGATTAACCAGGTTCCATCCGGTTGCTGGGTTTCTTCATAATGCTCCACACTAACGGTGTCGCAAAATTTGTATTTTGCTTTTACATCTGACATAAAAGGTCCTTTGAATTCGCAAAACATATCCGATTCTGACAAAATTTTATTGATTTCGATGGCTGTAAGTTGCTGAGCATTTAGTTCCTTTGCAAGATTAATAGGCAAAGCCAAAACTTGCGCTAAAGTCAATTCCTTCATATACAAATCCTCCTAATATCTGTGCTAAAAAAGGGTTTATTCTATAATACTATTTCTGTGAGGAAAAAGCAAATCTTTTTGGAAAATAATGACGAGATCTGTTCTGGTTGGTGGATCTGCTTGGGCGATACATAGTCTTATGCAAAGAAAACCAGCGGAGTGATTTTCACTCCGCTGGTTTTCTTTGATAGTCTATCATTTAGAAAGACTTGGATAGCTTATATGTTTCAATCCATTTATTTCTCGATATGGGTCAAAAAAGCAATCGTGACCATTACGTTTATACTTAGGGGGGAGCGCAACTGATTGCAAGTCGTTTTCAATTAACATGGCAATGTGTTCTCCTATCTTTTTAATAGTGATAGCATAACATATATGAAGGGAAAAGTAAATCAGCCAGTATAAATCTTCCCCTTTTACAAATAATAGCATCGTAATTTGTAAAATTATTGTAGGGCGGGGCCTTGGTCCCGCCGAAAGAACAAATGCACCAAACGGTGGAGCAAGCCCCCGCCCTACGATGTAAATGAAGGAGAAAGATATATGAAAGCAACTGGCATTGTCAGAAGAGTGGACGATTTGGGAAGAATCGTGATTCCTAAGGAAATCAGAAGAACGCTGCGGATTCGTGAAGGAGATCCGTTGGAGATTTACACGGAGAAGGATGGCGGGGTGATCTTCCGCAAGTACTCGCCTATGGGCGATTTGCAGGATTTTGCATCTCAAATCTGCGAGGCCATCGGCTCCAACACCGGCCGCATTGCGGCGGTATCCGACCGGGATGCCATCATCGCTCTGTCCGGCGCGCCCAAGCGTGAGCTGCTGGACAAGCCCAATTCCCGGGAGCTGGGGAAGCTGATGGAGCAGCGGCGCAATTACCGCTATGAAAGCGGCACACCTGCCATCCCGGCTGCGGAAGGCGCAGACTATCGGCTGGGTGTTGCGGCGCCCATTTTGTCCCAGGGCGACCTGATGGGCTGCGTGATGCTGCTGCTCGGCGAAGGGGACGCGCCTTTGGGCGAGCCGGATCAGAAGCTGGCACAGACCGTAGCGGCATTTTTGGGCAAACAAATGGAAAACTGACAAGAAACATCTCTGTCCAAGACAGAGATGTTTACTTTTTTTATCATCGGTGTTATACTGACTTTAAGAGACAGACAGGAGGCGATACGATGAAAAGAGGGGACACGCTCTATCAGCAGTATCTGGATATTTTGGCGGAGGAGCTGCAGCCGGCAATGGGCTGCACCGAGCCCATCGCATTGGCCTATGCCGGCGCAAAGGCGCGGCAGATTCTGGGCGTATTGCCTGAAAAGGTAGAGATCCACGTCAGCGGCAACATTATCAAAAATGTGAAAAGTGTCATCGTTCCCAATACCGGCGGACTCCACGGCATCAGCGCAGCGGTCTGCGCAGGCATCGTCGCCGGAAATGCGGACAAGGTGCTGGAAGTGATCGGCTGCGTCACCCAGGCGCAGAAGCAGCAAATTAAAGAATATATGCAGACCACACCCATTGAGATCAAGCCTGCCAGCTCCTGCCTGGTGTTTGATATCGACCTGACACTGTATGGCGGCGAAGATCAGGTGCGCCTGCGCATCATAAACCATCATACAAATATCGCTTACATAGAGAAGAACGGTGAGATTTTGCAGTCTCAACCCATTCAGGAATCCTCTGAGGATCACCTGACGGACAAATCCTGCCTGAGCATTGAGAAGATCGTGGAATTTGCCGACAGTGTAGCGCTGGAGGACATCCGGGAGCTGGTTGGCCGGCAGGTGGATTGCAATATGGCCATCGCCAGGGAGGGCATAGCAAACCGCTGGGGCGCCAATATCGGCAGCGTTCTGCTGCGGCGGCAGGGTGAGCTGCTGAGCAAACGCGCGGCAGCCTATGCGGCAGCCGGCAGCGATGCCCGTATGAGTGGCTGCGAGATGCCGGTGATCATCCTGTCAGGCAGCGGCAATCAAGGCATTACCGCCAGCGTTCCCGTGGCAGTGTATGCCGAGGCTTTGGGGAAATCGGAAGAAGAAATGCTGCGCGCGGTAACGCTGAGCGATTTGGTTACCATCCACCAAAAGACCGGCATCGGTCGCCTGAGCGCTTACTGCGGCGCTATCAGCGCCGGCTGCGGCGCAGGCGCAGGTATTGCCTACTTAAGCGGCGGCGGCTTCCACGCCGTTGCCCATACGGTGGTCAACGCCATCGCCATCCTCTCCGGTACCATCTGCGATGGCGCCAAACCCTCCTGCGCGGCGAAGATTGCCGCTGCGGTGGATGCCGGTATCCTGGGCTGGGATATGTATCAGGAAAATCAACAGTTCTACGGCGGCGACGGCATCATTACCAAGGGCGTGGATAAGACGGTTGGCAATGTAGGCCGTCTTGCCCGGGAAGGTATGCGGGAAACGGATCAGACGATCCTGAAAATTATGCTGGACGAGTCATAACCAATGAGAATACGGAAATCTTTGAAACCACCGGCTATGCCGGTGGTTTTCTTTTTGGAATAAAACCCCGGAATTGTGGGTATTCTATGAGAGAATCCAAACAATACATGGAGGAAAAATATGAAAAAACTCACAGCAATTTTCCTGGCAACCGTTATGATGCTGACTTTGATGGCAGGCTGTACCGGCGGCGGTACTACCCCCACAGAGGCTACACAGCCCACCCAGGAAACGACTCAGCCTACCCAGGCGCCCACCCAGCCTACGCAGATGACCACCGAGCCTACCCAAATGGGCACAGCTACCGGCACCGCTGCTCAGCTCCTGAGTAAGATTTGGAGCAGCTATGGCGAGAATGAGCGGTTTGCCTGCTACGGCGGCACGGTGGAGCATTCGGTAAGCGATGCTCCCGGTGACCTGGATATGAAAAATACCGAGGAACTTACCAGCAAGTATCTGCTGCCTGAGGAGCAGCTTGCCAATGTGGAAAGCGGTGCGTCGCTGGTGCATCTGATGAACAGCAACATCTTTACCGCTGCCGCTTTTAAGCTGAAGAACGGCGCCGATGTGCGTGATACCGCCAAGGCGCTGCGGGATAATATCCAAAAGGCCCAATGGATCTGCGGTCAGCCGGATCATCTGCTGGTTGCCCAGGCGCAGGATCATTTGGTGATGGCATTTGCCGCCAGGGAGAGTATGGACACCTTCCGGGAAAAACTGAATGCAGCCTACTCCGACGCAAAAATTATTTATGACGAGGCAGTAACCGCCTGACAATGCGCATAGTTTCAGGAGGGGATACCCTCCTGAATTTTATTTTCGACGAAAGAGGAATTTTTATGCTCTTTTCCAGCATTCCGTTTTTGTTTTATTTCCTGCCTGCGGTGGTCATCGTGTACTTCTTGATACCGCAGAAACTGAAAAATGCCTTTTTGCTGCTGGCCAGCCTGCTGTTTTACGCCTGGGGTGAGCCGAGATATGTATTTTTAATGGCTGCGGCCATCATTTTGTTTTACATCTACGGCATCGCTGTGGAAAAAAGCGAGAGGCACAAAAAGCTGTGGCTGGGCGCAGCGGTGGCTACCGGTGTGGCGATGCTGGCGGTGTTCAAGTACGCGGATTTTGCTCTGGACAACTGGAACCGGCTTACCGGTATGAGCATTCCGCTGCTGCGGTTTGCCTTGCCCATTGGCATCAGCTTTTACACATTCCAATGCGTCAGCTATGTGATCGATGTGTACCGTGGGCATACTGTGGCCCAGAAAAATATTATCAATTTCGGCACCTATGTTTCGCTGTTTCCCCAGCTCATCGCCGGACCCATCGTGCGGTATGTGGATGTGGAAAAGGAGCTTGCGCAGCGAAAAACCGATTGGGAAGGCTTTTGCGACGGCGCATTTCAGTTCCTGGTTGGCTTGGGAAAGAAGGTGCTGATCGCCAACGCTTTGGGCCAGCTGACGGAAACCTTTCGGGCTTCCCAGGATCTGTCGGTGCTGTTTTATTGGCTGTACGCCATTGCCTTTACGCTGCATATTTATTTTGATTTTTCCGGCTATAGCGATATGGCCATCGGCCTGGGCAGACTCTTCGGCTTCCGTTTTCCCAGGAATTTCGACTATCCCTATACCTCCCGCAGCATCGCCGAATTTTGGCGGCGGTGGCATATGACACTGGGCGGCTGGTTCCGGGACTATGTGTATATCCCCCTGGGCGGCAATCGGGTCAGCAAGGGCCGCTGGGTGATCAACATTCTGGCGGTGTGGATGCTGACGGGCCTGTGGCACGGCGCCAGCTGGAATTTCGTGGTTTGGGGCTTGCTGTTTGCGGCAATGCTGCTGATCGAAAAGTGGGTGCCGGCGCTGCAGAAATTGCCGGATTTCCTGCGGCGGAGCTATGTGCTGCTGATCGTGATCCTTAGCTTTGTAATCTTTAATGCCAATACCCTGGCCCAGGCCGGCAGAGATATTGCCGGAATGTTTGGCTTCCTGGGCGTGCCGCTGGTGTCTGTCGAGGCGCTGTATTGCCTCAGAAGCTATGCTGTGCTGTTCGTTGTGGGCATCGTGGGCGCAACGCCGTTGGCGCGAAATACTGCCAGCCGGCTGGGAGAACGCCCGATTTCCGCCGTTTTGCGGCCGGTAATCGCTGCGGCGCTGCTGCTGGGTTGCACCGCATTTTTGGTGGACGGCTCGTTTAACCCGTTTTTGTATTTCAGATTTTAGGAGTTGCTATGAAGACGAGAAAAAATATCGGCATGCTTTTGGTGGTGGCGCTTTGGCTGGGCCTTGCCGGATGGGCGTGGCTGCGGCCCAATACGGAATTTTCCGTAACCGAGCGGCGCGAGCTGGCGAAGCTGCCGGAAATGTCCTGGGAGAAGTTCCTGGATGGCTCCTTTATGCCGGATTTTGAAAGCTATACTTTGGATCAGTTTCCGCTGCGCAACGGCTTTCGCAGCCTGAAAGCGCTGGTGCAGTATAAGCTGCTGAATCAGCTGGATAACAATGGTATCTATATGGTGGACGGCAGCGCTGCGGCGCTGGATTATCCGCTGAATGAAGAATCCGTTGACCACGCATTGAAGGTGTTTCAAAAGATCAATGACCGGTATTTGAGCGAAAGCAAGGTCTACGCCGCCGTAGTGCCGGACAAGGGCTATTATTTGGCGCAGGCGGAAGGCTACCCTGTGATGGACTATGACAAGCTGTTTCAGCGCGTAGAGCAGGGGATGCCGTATGCAGATTATGTAAACCTGACGGATCTGCTGTCAGCAGGGGACTATTACCGCACAGATACCCATTGGCGGCAGGAAAACCTGCTGCCGGTGGCAAATCGTATTTGCGATATTATGTCAACTGAAAAGCCGGAAGGGCTGACAGCCAAAAAGCAGGTACAGCCATTTTACGGTGTTTACTACGGCCAGGCGGCGCTGCCGATGCAGGCGGATGACCTTTACACAATGGAGGGGGGCTGGCTGGATGGCTGCACGGTGCTAAATTACGAAAATGGCAAGACAACCGGCATCTATGATTGGACTAAGCTGGACAGCGATGACCTTTACGAGGTGTTCTTATCCGGCTCGGTGTCCCTGCTGCGCATCGACAATCCAAATGCCACCACCAATCGGGAGCTGATCGTATTCCGGGATTCCTTCGGCTCATCGCTGGTGCCGCTGCTTAGCCGGGGGTACAAGACCGTCACGGTAGTGGATATCCGCTATCTTTCCAGCGCAATGCTGGAGCGCTTCATTGATTTCCATGGGCAGGATGTACTGTTTCTTTATAGCACGCTGGTACTAAACAGCAGCAATCAGCTGCAGTAAAATGTTGACGATTGTGGAAAAATATCGTACAATGTTGGCATTCTACTGATAAAGGAGCTTATTTATGCTGACTTTGGAGCGGGCAAAGGAACTGCTGAATACTACCACTACCGAGGAGCATCTGTTCCTCCACGCCAAGAATGTTGCCATCGCTATGGGCGGTCTGGCAAAGCATTACGGTGCCGATGAGGAGCTTTGGACGGCCATCGGTTATCTGCACGATTACGATTACGAGCAGTATCCTCAGGAGCATTTGCTGCACACCGAAAAGCCTTTGCTGGAGGCTGGCTTGACGGCAGAAGAGGTCCGCTGCATTTTGGCCCACGGCTATGGCCACTTAAACGATGTAGAGCCCATCACCGATATGGAGAAGAGTCTGTTCACCGTAGATGAGCTGACCGGCATCATTCAGGCCGCTGCCCGGATGCGTCCGCTGGGCATTACGGATATGGAAGTATCCAGCTTTATGAAAAAGTTTAAGGACAAGAAATTCGCTGCCAAGTGCGATCGGGAAGTAATCCGCAGAGGCTGCGAGATGATGGGAATGGAGGTCCGGGATGTGGCGGCCATTTGCATCGAGGCTATGAAGCAGCACGCCGATGAGCTGCAGCTTGGACCAAAGGAATAATACAAAACGGGGCTGATTTGAGCCCCGTTTTTCCTGCTTTTAGAGAAAAAACCGGGAAATCTTCCGCTTGTTGCAGAAAAATGTGCAACATATGCCAGCTTGTGCGTAATGGTGAAAGGAATGCCCTTTCAATATGAATGCGAGCACGAAAGGAGATGCTGTTTTGAAGATTACGCACAGAATAAAAATGAATTTGGAAGAAGCGGAACGCTTGCAGAGGCTGGAGATGCCCCAGGGAGATGCCAACTCCCGGGAAATCGAGATGTTTTTGTATGCCAACCAAAAACTGTGGCCCATCCCGACCGATGTTGAGGTGGTGATCCGCTATAAGAAGCCTGACGGCACCACGGGGGAGTATGACACCCTGCCTGACGGCACCAAGGCCTGGGAGGCATTTGGCAATTTGCTGACGATCTCGCTGGTGCCCCAGATGCTGACAACAGCAGGCAGCGTGGTGCTGTATGCCTGCCTTTACTATGGCGAAGCGGTGATGCAGACCTTTGCGCTGGAGATTTTGGTGAAGGCGCCCACTGCCAACATGCCGAATTATTCCACCCAGGACTATGCCTATATGACAAATGTGCTGCGTGGGCCGGTGATTGCCCAGCCTGGGCAGATCCTTATGGTGAACGCGGTGGATGATTTTGGCCGGGTGACGGAACTCGCGGTGCTGAATGCTGCCCAACTGGTGGATGAAAATGGCAGCGCTGTTTTGCATAAGTCGCAGAACCTGACCGATGACCAAAAGACGCGAGCAAGAGCCAATATCGGTGCTGCCAGCCAGGTGGCGGTTGATGACTTGCTATCGAAA
This sequence comes from Faecousia sp., assembly GCA_045602725.1. Taxonomy (GTDB): domain Bacteria; phylum Bacillota; class Clostridia; order Oscillospirales; family Oscillospiraceae; genus Faecousia. Next base: position 8,819 of record JAZSCE010000018.1, read on the forward strand.
TTAACCGATGCGGATGTTACTCTGACGGATGGACAAACTGCCGAGAGCTATGTTCTGCATGTTGAAAACGGTAAGCTGGTTATGGAAAAGGAGTGAGGTAGATGAAAGTTACATTTTTAACCAACGAGGATGAAAGAAGACTTGTTGAAGCAGCGCAGGCGGAAAGCGTGCTGTTCACTACGCAGGTTCTGACGGAAAAGGAGAAGTACCAGGCAAGGGATAACATCGGCGCTGTCAGCCTGAACGAGATCTACGCTAATGCAAACAAGCCCTACGTGAAAATCGCCACGATTACCGCGGTTCCCGCAGCAGACGGTAGTTTGCCGAAGCATATGGTGTTCTCGGTGGATGCTTCCGGAAACCCCTTTAGATTGACGGACTTTATGGTGAAAGCCCGTGCAGGCTTTGTGGACGAAAACAAGTCCACGCTGTATATGGATGTCAATAATACCAGCGTGATCGCCAATGGCACGGTCGGCTCCATTTCTTCAATTTGTCGGAATTTCAATATTTTTTACCGACGGGCAGATCATGGCTTTCGTAGGGCCGAGTATACCGTTAGCGCGGCATCCGATACCTATTTCAGCGCGCAAGCCCGCATAGACGCATCCTGGGTGATCCCGCCGATGCTTCCAATCGCTACGCAGATGGTTGAGCGTATTGATCTTTATACAGAGCTGGGTGATACCAAAGCCTGGGTGGAGGGAAGCACCTTCGAGCTGTGGGGCGTTCGTGCTTAAACAATTCAATATGGCAATTTGGCCCATCGCTTGTACGGCGATGGGCCTTTTTGTTTGGGGTTGATTTTGCATAGGGGATAGGGTATAATATTCTTGATTTTTGTCCGAAATTCGGGGAAAATCCCTATTTATGCAGCCGGGAGGGCACTATGCTGGTCAGTATTATTACGGTGTGCTACAACAGCGCACAGACGGTAAGCAAGGCAATTGAATCTGTGCTGAATCAGACTTACCCCAATATTGAATACACCATCGTGGACGGCCTTTCCCAAGACAACACGGTAGAGATCGCCCGGTCCTATGAGGCGGCTTTTCGGGAGAAAGGCTACACCTTCCGCATCGTCAGTGAGAAGGATAACGGCATCTATGACGCTATGAACAAGGGCATCCGGATGGCCTCCGGACAGTTGATCGGTATGATCAACTCCGACGATTGGTATGAGCCCATTGCTGTGGAAACGGCGGTGGATGCCTACCGGGAAGCACCCTACGATGTGTTTTACGGCGATATCAACCTGATCCGCAGTAACGGACGAATTATGGTCAAACGCTCCCGGTTGGATCGGTTTCCCTCCAGCCGGCATTGGAATCACCCTACCACCTTTATCACGAAAAAAGCCTATGACGAGGTGGGGCTTTACCGCAACGAAGCCATCTATGATGACTTTGACCTGATACTGCGTATGCGCCGGGCAGGGAAGAAAATTGCCATCCGCAATGTGGTGCTGGCAAATTTTAAGACCGGCGGCGTCAGCAATGAAAAGAGTATCAAAAAGTGCATCCAGCGGATCAAAATCCGCTATAAGAATTACCGCAACAATGGCTATAGCCCGCTGTACATTTTCGAAAGCGTGGCTATGGAGGTTGCAAAACTGATATTAAGTTAGAACGTTCTTAAGGAGAAATTATGAGCGAACAAACCTCCCTGTTTTTGTCCCAGTCCTATCAGGACACCTGGGATGATTTTCAGCGCAGCTTGACAAGTGAATATTTCTCCTGCTGGGACTATGTGATCTTAACGGCATCCAACGAGCATCAGGCTGCCATTTACCGGGCCCAATTGGCGCAAAGGGAAGTGGCAGGCTTCCTGCCCGGACGCACCCATTTTGCGGTGGTGCCCGATGAGGGCGGCAAGCGTGTGGGCTCCGGCGGCGCTACCCTGGGCGTCCTGCGCTATGTGGCGCAGCATTGCGGAAAGCCGGACTTTTCCGGATTGCGGATTTTGGTGATTCACAGCGGTGGCGACTCCAAGCGGGTGCCCCAGTATTCTGCTTTGGGCAAGCTGTTTTCTCCCGTTCCCCGGGAGCTGCCCGATGGCAGAACTTCTACGCTGTTTGACGAATTGCTGATCGGTATGGCATCTGTTCCCGGAAGAATCCGGGAGGGTATGCTGCTGTTGTCCGGCGATGTCTTGCTGCTGTTTAACCCCTTGCAGATCAATTATTCCGGTGTTGGCGCGGCGGCGATTTCCTTCAAGGAAGATGTGGCAACCGGCAAAAATCACGGCGTATTTCTCCGGGGTGAGGACGGCAATGTGTGCAAATTCCTCCACAAGCAATCGGAGAATGAATTGCGCCGGCAGGGCGCTGTGAACGAGCGTGGCAAGGTGGATATCGACACCGGCGCGGTGATCTTCTCTGCCGATATGATGGCGGCGCTGTACGGCCTGATTTGCGATCACGGCGTATATAGCGCAGAAAAATTTGCGGCGCTGGTCAATGAAACGGTGCGGCTGTCCCTTTACGGTGATTTTCTGTACCCGCTGGCATCGGCTTCCACGCTGGAGGATTTCCAAAAGGAAAAGCCGGAGGGCGTTTTCTGCCCCGAACTGACCCAGGCACGGATCACGGTATGGAATGCATTGCGCCCCTACCGGATGAAGCTGCTGCGGCTTGCACCGGCAAAGTTTATCCATTTTGGCACTACCCGGGAGATTATGGGCCTGATGTGCCGGGGCATTGGCGCTTATGAATTGCTGGGCTGGAAGCCTCAGGTGGGCAGCAGCATTCAAAGTGATACAGCCGCCTATGGCAGCGTGCTGTCCCGCGGCGCAACGGTAGGCGAGGATTGCTACCTAGAGGTCAGCTATGTCCATCGCCGGGCGGTGGTCGGTGACCGGGTGCTGCTGTCCTATGTGGATATTCACGATGAGAGTATTCCCTCAGATACCGTTTTGCACGGCCTGAAGCAGCGGGATGGCAGATTTGTTGTACGCATATATGCACCCACCGATGACCCCAAGGGCAAGCTGGAAAACTGCGGCTTCCTGGGGAAGCTGTTGGAGCAAGTGGATGAAGCGGAAATTTGGGACGACGATGACCGAAGCCTGTGGACAGCCAAGCTGTACCCGGTGTGCGACAGCATCCGGGAAGCAGTGGCGGCAGCGCTGAATGTTTATGAGCTGTGCCAGGGCCGGGGCGATGTGAACGCCTGGCGTCAGGGGGAAAGAAAATCCCTTTGCGCCGGCTTTAACGATGCTGATCCCGATGCGTTGATCGCCTGGGACAAGCGGATGCAGGAGCTGGTCCGGATGGACAGATTGGCAAAGCTGATCCAGGCGAAAGTTCCGGCACAAGAGGCAAAGGCGGTACTGAATGCCACAACCTTGACCAAAATTCAGCAGCAATGGCTGGATAGACGGCTGCAGCAGGCTGATTTCTCTGAGGCAATGCGCCTGCACTACTACATCGGCACGGCTTTGGGCGGTGCCGAGGGTGCCAAGCATCTGCGGGAGTGCTTCCGGGTGATTCAGGGCGCTGTTACCCACACCTCACAATATAACGATACCTGTAAAATTGTCAGGGACAAGCACACCGTCAAGCTGCCGCTGCGGGTCAATTTCGGCGGCGGTTGGAGCGATACACCCCCTTACTGCATCGAAAACGGTGGTACGGTCTTAAATGCGGCAATCTTGCTGGATGGGGAACTGCCGGTGGAGGTAACGCTGGAAAAAATTCCCCAAAAGAGGATCGTTTTCGACAGCCGGGATATGGACGCCCATCGGGAGTTTGATACCATCGAAGCCCTGCAAAAGACCGGTGATCCCTACGATGCCTTTGCCCTGCAAAAGGCGGCGCTGATCGCCTGCGGGATCATCCCTGCAGCCGGCGGCAATTTGGAAGAGATCCTGACGCGTTTGGGTGGCGGCTTCTGCATGCATTCCGAGGTCACCAATGTGCCCAAGGGCAGCGGCCTGGGTACCAGCAGTATTCTTGCGGCAGCTTGCGTCAAGGCCGTATTCGAGTTTATGGGTATTGACTACACCCAGGCTTCGCTGTACAGCCACGTGCTGGGAATGGAGCAGATTATGGCCACCGGCGGCGGCTGGCAGGATCAAGTAGGAGGCTTGACAAATGGCATCAAGCTCATCACTACGCAGGCCGGCTCGGAGCAGAAGATCCAGGTGGAATATGTGGAAGTGTCTCCCGAGACCCGGCAGGAGCTGGCAGAGCGGTTTGCCCTGATCTATACCGGTCAGCGGCGGCTGGCAAGAAACCTGCTGCGCTCTGTTGTGGGGCGCTATGTGGGAAATGAGCCGGATTCTCTGTATGCGCTGGCTGAGATCAAAAACCTGGCGCAGAAGATGCGGATGGAGTTGGAAAAGGGCGATGTGGATGGGTTTGCCCGGCTGTTGAAGCAGCATTGGGCGCTTTCCCAAAAGATCGATGCCGGCAGCACCAACACGCTGATCAACCAGATTTTTGGCAGCGTTGCGGACCTGATCGACGGCGCGATGGTCTGCGGTGCAGGCGGCGGCGGCTTCCTGCAGGTGATCCTGAAAAAGGGCGTTTCCAGGGAAGATGTCCACCATCGGCTGAAGGAAATTTTCCAGGATACCGATGTGGATATCTGGAACTGCACGCTGGTATAGCAAAAATGTATAAAAATGGATGCGGAAACTGTGGCTTCCGCATCTTTTTTTTGTGGGTTTCAGGGGCGTAAAAAGCAATCTTTTCCTTGATTTTTCTTCCATTATGCGGTATACTTTAGGGTGAAGCATTATGGATACCTATGTCCATTTTACAAAGAATGGAAATTTACCGGAGGAATACAGTATGGCAACTGCAATTGGGAATAAAAAATTATGGCTGGCTACGCCTACAATGCATGGCGATGAGCTGAAGTATATGATGGAAGCCTACGAAACCAATTGGATGAGCACAGTAGGCGAGAATATCAATGCGGTAGAACGCATTGCGGCTGAAAAGGCACAGAAGAAATATGCGGTGGCGCTTTCCTGCTGCACCGCAGCGTTGCACCTGGCTGTCAAGCACGCAGGCGAGACCCTTTACGGCAAGCCTGCCATCGGCCACGGCGCATTGGAAGGCAAGCGGGTATTTTGCTCCGATATGACCTTTGATGCCACGCTGAATCCGGTGGTCTATGAAGGCGGCATCCCCGTCTTTATCGATACCGAGGAAGCCTCCTGGAATATGGATCCGGTGGCGCTGGAGAAGGCGTTTGAACTGTACCCGGATGTGAAGCTGGTAGTGGCTGCAGAGCTGTACGGCTTCCCCGGCCGGATGGATATTATCAAGCAAATTTGCGAAAAGCACGGTGCGCTGCTGATCGAGGACGCTGCCGAAGCAATGGGCGCTACCATCGACGGCAGGCAGTGCGGCTCTTTCGGTGACTACTCTGCTGTCAGTTACAATGGCAATAAAATCATCACCGGCTCTTCCGGCGGCTGCCTGCTGACTGATGACATCGAGGTTGCCAACAAAGCGCGCAAGTGGTCCACCCAGGCAAGAGAAAATGCGCCCTGGTACCAGCACGAGGAGGTTGGCTACAACTACCGGATGAGCAATGTGATCGCCGGTGTTGTCAGAGGTCAATACCCCTATCTGGAAGAGCATATCGCCCGGAAAAAGGCAATCTATGAGCGCTATCAGGAGGGCTTCAAGGGCCTGCCTGTCAAGATGTGTCCCATTATGGAAGGCACCGAGCCCAACTACTGGCTCAGCGCAATCATTATCGACCGGGAAGCAATGTGCCCTCAGGTAAGAGATGATTCCCATGCTCTGTTTGTCAAAGAGCCCGGAAAGACCTGCCCCACCGAGATTTTGGAGGCGCTCTCAGCCCATAATGCAGAGGGCAGACCTATTTGGAAGCCTATGCATATGCAGCCGATGTACCGGATGCACGAGTTTATTACCCGCAGCGGCTCCGGACGGGCCAAGACCAATGCTTATATCGCCGGCGGTGTTGCCGATGTGGGCGCCGATATTTTTGACCGTGGTCTGTGTCTGCCCAGCGATATCAAGATGACGACCCAGGAGCAGGAAGCGGTGATCCGTGTGATCAGAAGCTGCTTCGAATGAGGTACATAGAATGTATGCAAAATGTTTGAAGCGGGCGATGGACTTTTTTCTGTCGCTGATGGCGCTGTTGGTGCTGTCGCCGATTCTGGTAATCCTGATGGTGCTGGGCGCTGTCAAGATGAAGGGCAATCCCTTCTTTACCCAGCAGCGGCCGGGTAAGGACGGAAAGATCTTCCGGCTGATCAAGTTCCGCACTATGACCAGCGAAAAGGATGCCGACGGCAATCTGCTGCCGGATGAGCAGCGCCTGACCCGCTATGGCAAGCTGCTTCGCAGCACATCGCTGGATGAGCTGCCGGAGCTGATCAATATCTTAATGGGCGATATGTCCATCGTTGGGCCGAGACCTCTGCTGGTGCAATATTTGCCCCTTTACAATGCCCAGCAGCGCCGCCGTCACGAGGTGCGCCCTGGTATGACCGGCTATGCCCAGGTCAATGGCCGCAACGCCATCTCCTGGGAGGAAAAATTCCGCCTGGATGTAGAATATGTGGACAACATCACCTTTTGGGGCGATGTAAAGATCATTTGGAAGACCGCTTTGGCCGTGCTGAAGCGGGACGGCATCAGCTCTGAGACCAGCGCAACCATGGAGCCTTTCCAGGGTACGCAGGAGGATGCTACGGAGAAAGTGTAATTATGAAAAAAACCATCGTAATCATCGGTGCCAGCGGTCAAGGCCGGGTGTGCGCGGATATTGCCCGCCTGAATGGGTATGCCGAGGTCATCTTCCTGGATGATGGCGACGCACCCAATGCAGCCGGAAAAGTAAATGACTACCCCCGGTATCTGAGCAATGCGGACTTTTTCGTTGCCATTGGCAACTGCGAGATCCGCCGCAAGTTGCAGACAATGCTGGAAGAAAACGGCGCGTCTGTCGCAACCTTGATCCACCCCAATGCTGTGGTGGCGCAGGGTGTGAGCGTGGGCAGGGGAACGGCAATTATGGTCGGCGCTGTTGTCAACCCCGGTACCACAGTGGGTTGTGGCAACATCATCAATACTTGCGCCAGTGTCGATCACGATTGCTGTGTAGGCGATTTTATCCACATTGCAGTCGGCGCAAGAATTTGCGGAACGGTGCGCCTGGAGGATGACTCCTGGATCGGTGCCGGTGCGGTGATTATCCAGGGTTTAAGCGTTTGTGCCGGCTGTATGATCGGTGCCGGTGCGGTGGTGGTAAAGTCCATCACGGAAAAGGGTACTTATTTGGGAGTTCCTGCAAGAAAAGTGAAGTAAAAGGAGGCCAAATAATGGCACTGACTTTGATGTACATCACCAATAATCCCACCATTGCGGAAATTGCCCAAACCGCCGGCGTTGACCGGATATGGGTGGATATGGAATATATCGGCAAGGAAGAGCGGCAGGGCGGTATGGACACTGTAAAATCCAGCCACACCATTGCCGACATCCGGAAGATCCGCCCGGTGGTTACAAATGCGGAGCTGTTGGTGCGTGTAAATCCCATCCACGAGGCAACGGACAGCTACCTGGGCACAGAGGAAGAAGTGGAGCAGACGATTGCTGCCGGTGCGGATGTGATTATGCTGCCGATGTTCCGCACAAAAGCGGAGGTGGCACGCTTCCTGAAGGCGGTCAATGGCCGGACTAAGACGGTACTGCTGGTGGAAACGGCAGAAGCGGTGGAGAATATCGACGATATTCTGTCCCTGCCGGGTATCGACGAGGTGCATATCGGATTGAACGATCTGCATCTTGCCTATAAAATGAAATTTATGTTCCAGCTGCTGTGCGAAGGAACGGTCCGGCGCCTGTGCGAAAAGTTCAAGGCCCGGGGCGTGAAGTATGGCTTCGGTGGAATTGCCCGGGTAGGCCTGGGTATGCTGCCGGCGGAGCATATTATTACTGAGCATTACCACCTGGGCTCTACCGCAGCCATCCTCTCCAGGGGCTTCTGCGATGCCAACCGGGTGGCGGATCCTGAAACGGTTCGGGATATCTTCATTGAAGGTGTCCGCAATATCCGCCTGAAGGAGGCGGAGGTTTCCGCATTAACGGAAGAACAGTACCAGGAAAATTTGGAGATTATCCGAGAAAAGGTGGACCGGATCGTAACCGGCGAATGAAAGGCGCTATGAAAAAAATCTGTTTTGTTACAACAGTTTCCCTGACGATGCGTGCATTTGTGGTGGAAACGGCCAAATATCTCCATCAGCAGCTTGGCTGGGATGTGACCTTGATCTGCAGCCCCGATGAGGCTTTTGCTGCCAGCCTGCCGGAGTATCTGCACTATATCCCGGTGAAGATGAACCGGGGTATGGACCTGACGGCACTGCGCAGCATCCGGGATTTCGTTAAAGTTTTCCGGCAGGAGAAATTTGATATGGTGCAGTATTCGACGCCAAACGCCGCCTGCTACGCCAGCATCGCTGCCAAAAAAGCCAAGGTTCCCATCCGGCTGTATGCCCAGTGGGGCATCCGCTATACAGGACTTTCCGGCGTCAGCAGAAAGCTTTTCCGGGCCATCGAAAAGATGGTCTGCCGAAAATCCACCCATATCCGCAGCGTCAGCCCGATGAATCGGGAGTTTGGCATTGCCGAGGGGCTGTACCCGGCAGATAAAGTCTGCGTGGTGGGTAACGGCGGTACCATCGGCGTGGATATGGAAAGCTGCGATATTGAGAAAAAATCGCTGTGGAGCAGCGAGATCCGCAGCCGCTACGGTCTTTCCGAGGACGATTTCGTCTTTGGCTTTGCCGGCCGGATCACGGTGGATAAGGGCTGCGCAGAGCTGCTGGCCGCTTTCCGGGAATGTGTGAAAGACGGCGGCAATGGAAAGCTGCTGGCGGTGGGCCCTATGGATGATGACCACGGCGTGGATAAAGAACTGATCGCCTGGGCAAAGGAGTCCGGCCGTGTGGTATTCACCGGCGGCGTGCCCGGCGAAGAGATGCGCAAATATTATGCGGCTATGGATGTACTGGTGCATCCTACTTACCGGGAGGGCTTCGGTATGGTGCTGCAGGAGGCAGGTGCCCTGGGTGTTCCTGCGATTACGACCCGGATTATTGGCGCTTCCGAGGTTATGGTGGACGGTGAGTCCTGCCTGCTGGTGGAGCCGAAGGATGCTGCCGGCCTTGCGGAGGCAATGCAGCAGCTTTGCCGGGATCAGGAAATGGCTTCCCGGCTGAGTCAGGCGGTATATGACAGGACCAGGACCCTTTATAGCCGCCCCATTATGCTGGAAAATCAAAAAGCAGACTATGTAAGTCTTTTAGGAGAGCAATAAGCTATGAGGATCGTTCTTTCCGATAAACCTTTGGCTGAATTTACGTTTCCCGAGGATGTGGAAGTAAAGAGAACATCGCTGAAGGGAATGTCCGCCTATGAAGGCAATCCCGATGTGGTCGCCATTGCCGGCTCCCGTGCGATGGCGCAGAAGGCGGCTGCGATGGAACTGCCCGGCCTGAAGCTGTATCAGCTTACCAGCGCCGGCTTTGACGGCGTGCCCTGTGAGCAGTTCCGGGAAAAGGGCGTGGATGTTGCCAATGCCGGCTCGGTGTACAGCGCACCCATCGCAGAGACGGTGGTATTCGGTATGCTGTATATGGCCAAGCGGCTGCATCATAATCCCAATAACCGCCGGCTGAAGCTGCAGCGTGGCTATGCACAGATTACAGAAATCGCCGGAAAGAAGATTTTGGTTATGGGTGCCGGCAATATCGGCACAGCCATTGCAAGACGGCTGCAGGGCTTTGAAGCGCAGGTGGATGGCTACGACCCCTTCTGCCCGGAAAAGCCGGAATACGGCAAAATGCTGCGCAGCAAAGAGCAGCTGCTGGATGTGCTGGGCGAGTATGACTACATCATCTCCACCCTGCCTGCCAATGAGGAAACAGAGGGCTTTATCAATGCCCGGCTGTTTGATGCTATGAAAAATACTGCCATCATCGTCAATGTGGGTAGAAAAGCAGTATTTCATACCCAGGATTTTTATCAGGCGCTGAAAGCGAAGCGCATCGGCGGCGCTGTCCTCGATATGTTCGAGAAGCTGCCCAATCCCATCACAAATCCTTTCCGCAGACTTTCCAACGTGGTGGTGCTGCCCGGTGTGGCTGCCATCTCTCAGGAAGTGAACGAGCGGCTGAAGGCACACATGCATCGCAATCTGTGTGCCTGCCTGAATGGCGAGCCCATTCAAAATGTGATCAATAAGAAGGTGTAAATGTGTTCTTTTCCGTTGTTGTACCGCTCTATAATGTGGAAAACTATTTGCCGCAATGCGTCGATAGCGTCCTGCGCCAGAGCTTTGAAGATTTTGAGCTGATCCTGGTCGACGACGGTTCCAAGGACGGAAGCGGCGCACTTTGTGATGCCTATGCCCGGAACGATGCTCGGGTCAAGGTGCTCCACAAGGAAAATGGCGGCCAGTCTACGGCGAGAAATGCCGGTATCCGGGCGGCCACCGGCCAGTATGCTGTTTTCTTGGACAGTGATGATTTTATTGATAGCTTAGATTTTTTTGCCGAACTGCACGATGCGCTCAAAGAGGGCGCAGATGTTGCAGTTTTTCGGTATTATAAATATTTTTCTCCGGAGAAGAAAAGCGATTGCGGCGTAAGTCTTGCCGGCATTTCTTTTGAAAATAAGGGTCAGTTTTTGTCGGAGCTTGTGAAGCGGGACGCGTTCTTCTGCTCCTGCTGGTCCAAGTGTACCCGGCTGGCACTTTTGAAGGAGCATAACATTTGCTTTGATGAGACTCTGCGCTGTGAGGATATGGACTGGTACTACCGGGTGGTATCCGTGGCGGAGAGCTTTGTCGTGCTGGACAAGCCCTATATCAACTACCGTCAGCGGGAAAACTCCGTGACCTCAGCATTCAACCCCAAGAGCATCAGCGATTATGTGATCACCATCGAAAAATGGTACACACGGCTGGATAAGACGGAGGATCCCCTGGAGAGGGAAGCGCTGCTGTCCTCTCTTGCCAAGCTGTACTGCAATCTGCTGATCAGCTATGCAAGGAATTCCGGCAAGGTCAAGGATATGAAAAAGTCGATCTTTGCTTTTAAGCGGCTGCTAAGCTATCAGATGAATCCCAGAACAAGATTGATCAGCAAGTTTAATAAGCTCTTTGGCCTGCATTTGACTTGCCTGGCGCTGAAAGTATTGGACAAGGTGAAAAGCTGATGGAGAATAAGAAGGTTTTGGTGGTAGGCATCAATCCCTGGATTGACAATACCGGCATCAACACGCTGATCAATTTCTTTGATGGCTGGGGTGCGGATGCCGTTGCCCATATCTATACCCGGGACAAGCTGCCCAATACCCGCGTGTGCAACAACTTTTTTCAAATCAGCGAGACAAAGGTTGTCAAGAGCGTTGCTGTCAGAAGCGTGAAAACCGGACGGACGGTGTGCAATACCCCGATGGAAAACCAGCAGGCAGAGCACGCTGCTTACAAGAAGCCCGCCGGCGCCGGAAAGCAGCTGCTGCGTGAGTTGATTTGGAAATGCGGCAAATGGAAAACCAAAGAGCTGGATGCGTTTTTGGAGGAATTTGCGCCGGATGTGCTGTTCTTCCCGGTGTATTCCAATGTGTATATGTGCCGGCTGCAGAACTACATAGCGAGCAAGCTGAAAAAGCCGGTGGTTCTGTACTCGTCGGACGATAATTATTCCTACACGGCTGTGCGGCATACGCCGCTGCCGCTGCTGCACCGCTTTTGGCTGCGGCATCAGGAGAAAAAGCTGTTCAAGCGTGCCAGCAAGGTGCTGGTGATCAGCCCCAGGCAGAAGGAAGAGTACGATCAGCTTTTCGGCATTGATTGCGGCGTTCTGACCAAGGGCATTGATTTCTCTCAAGTGGAGTACCAGCCCAAGCCCGTGGGCGATCCCATCCGGATGGTGTACACCGGCAAGCTGATCATCGGCAGGTGGAAATCCCTTGCAAAGATTGCACAAGCGCTGGGGGAAATCAATCGGGAAAAGACCAGAATGGTGCTGGATATTTACACCACCGATACCTTGACGGAAGAGCAGAAGGCTGCCCTAAATCGCAACGGCTGCACCGTCAGGGGTGCATTGGCGCTGGATCAGGTCCAGCAGGTGCAAAAAGAGGCAGATGTGCTGGTGTTTGTGGAAAGTCTGGAAAAGAAATTCCGCTATACCGCCCGGCTGTCCTTTTCTACCAAGATCACAGATTATCTCAAGAGCGGCAAGTGCATTTTCGCTGTGGGCGACAGCCAAATCGCTCCCATCGATTATTTTCGCCGCTTTGATTCCGCAATCACCGCTACAACCTATGCGCAGATTGGCGAGAAGCTGGCAATGCTGGCCGGAGATACTTCGCTGATTGAAGCTTATGGCCGCAAGGCCTTCGAGTGCGGAAAAATGAATCACGACAAGACAAAAATGCAGACCAAGCTGCACGAGACGATTATGGAGGCATAAGACTATGACCAAAACGGCAAAACCTCAATACGGAATGCTGGATATTGCCAAATTCCTGTGTGCGCTGCTGATCCTTTTTTACCATTTCTTCAGCGAAAACGGATCGCTGCCCGCGATTTTGGAAGAGGTACTGTCCACCTATGCCATTGCGGTGGCGCTGTTTATGACCATCAGCGGATTCCTGCTGTTTCGCAAGCTGGAAAGTGTTCCCACACGGCAGGAGCGGTGGCAGATTGTGGGCAAGCAGGCCTGGCGCACGCTGCGGATTTATCTGCTGTGGAGCATCGTGTATGTGATTTATAACATCAGCAGATGGGATTTTGCCAACCTGACGGTTACATTTGTGCTACGGCAGCTGCAGGCATGGGTGTTTTCCTCTACATTCTATACAATCTGGTTTATGCCTGCGCTGGCGTTCGGCCTGATCGCTACATTTTGGCTTACGGAGTTCGTGCCCAAGTGGGCGCTGGCTGTCTTAAGCGTAATTCTGTATGCAGCCGGTGCGCTGATGCTGACCTATAAGGGTGTAGGCGCTATGATCCCCGGCTATGCCGAGATTACGAATTTTGCGGGCACTTGGCTGGGCGGCGCCAGAGGCTGGCTGTTCTATGCCATTCCGCTGCTGCTGATAGGCAGGCTGGTGGCGAAGAAAGAAAATCAGCCCGATTCCCGCTGGGCGCTGTGGCTGGCGCTGTCCGCAGGCTGCGTGGCAGTGATGCTGGCAGAGGCATTGACGCTGCGGCGTTTCTTTGGGTCTACAGGCATTGATATGACGGCTTTGATGCCCGTAACGGTATATTGTATTTTGCGGTTCTTGCTCAGCATCCGAATTCCCCAGGGCGCATATCAGCTGTGGATGCGGAAGATGAGCCTGCTGATTTTTGTGACACAGCGGATTTTTTTGACCGTGATACCGAAGCTGACAGGCGAGAGCCTGCTGGCAAACAGTTATGTTGCATTTTTCTTCTGTGTGGGCGGAACAATTCTGTTTTCCGCAGCCATCGTTTTTCTCTCCCGCAAGATAAAACCGCTGAAACTGCTGTATTGATTTTGAGGTAAGTATGAAGATTGTGCAAATCAATGCGGTCTACGGCGTTGGAAGCACCGGACGGATCGCACAAGATATTGCTGCGCAGCTGCGTCAACAGGGCCACGAAGCCTATGTGTTTTGGGCGATCCAAGGCCGGGAGGATGGCAATGCCCATCTCATCCGGGTTGGAAATACCCTGGATCATAAGCTCCACGCACTGCTGCGCCGTATAGACGGCAAGCAGGGCTGGCACTCCAAGTCTGCCACCCGAAAGGCTTGCAAAGAGATTTTGCGGATTCAGCCCGATGTGGTACATCTGCACAATCTGCACAGTAATTTCCTCCATTTACCGGAACTTCTGCGGTTTTTAGGGGAGCACAAGATTCCCACATTGATTACAATCCATGATAGCTGGATGTTCACCTGTGGCTACTGCGCCCATTATTTCTATCACGACTGCGACCAGTGGAGAGGCGGCTGCGCAAATTGCCCTGCGGTGAAAAAGTCCTGGCGCAAAGCCGGCGCAAAGATGTTTAAGATCAAGGAAGCGCTTTACAGCCGCATCCCTCTATTGGCGGTCAACGGTGTGTCCCGATGGACAACGCAGGCAGCAGAGCAGGGAATGCTGGGGAGCGCAAAAGTCAGCACCTGCATCTATAATTGGGTGGATACGGAGCTGTTCAAGCCCCAGGATAATGCTGCCGAGGTTCGGACAAAATACGGCATTCCTGCCCACCACAAGCTGATTTTGGGTGTGTCCCAGGGCTGGAGTGAGCGGAAGGGCCTGAAAGAATTTTTGCAGATCGCAGATGAAATGCGAGAGGAAGCCACTGTGATTTTGGTAGGCGCGGATGGCGGAATTCCCAAGCGGGAAAACTTAAAATGCATCGGCTTTACCGCAAATCGGCAGGAACTGATCGATCTGTACGCGGCTGCAGATGTGTTTGTGAATCCTTCCCGGGCTGAAACTTTCGGTCTGGTTACCGCCGAAGCTCTTAGCTGTGGCACACCGGTGGTTGCCTACAACAATACCGGCAGCGCCGAGCTGGTGGCGCCCCAATGCGGCGCACTTGCGCCCGACGGCGATGCGGAGGTGTTGGTTTCCCTGACCCGAAGGGTGCTGGAAAACCAAAAAGATACCTACGCACCGGCTTGCCGGCAGTGGGTGCTGGAAAATTTCCATAAGCAAACTCAGATCCAGAAGTATTTGGATCTTTATAAAAAGATTTTATCTATCAAGAAAGTGGAGGAATGAGTATGGCATCCTTCAAAAACAATGGAAAGCTGAAGCTGCTGATCGTGGTCGGTACCCGGCCTGAGATCATCCGCCTGGCGGCGGTGATCAAGAAATGCCGACAGTATTTTGACACCATCCTGGCCCATACGGGACAGAACTATGACTATAACCTGAACGGCGTGTTCTTCAAGGACCTGAAGCTGGACGAGCCGGAGGTATACCTGGATGCTGTGGGTGCTGATCTGGGCGAGACTATGGGCAATATCATTGCCAAGAGCTATCAGCTGATGGCGCAGATCAAGCCCGATGCGGTGCTGGTGCTGGGCGATACCAACTCCTGCCTGTCCGTCATCGGTGCCAAGCGGCTGCATATCCCCATTTCCCATATGGAAGCCGGTAACCGCTGCAAGGACGAGTGCCTGCCGGAGGAGACCAACCGCCGGATCGTGGACATTATCGCCGATGTGAACTTGGCTTATTCCGAGCACGCCCGCCGGAATCTTGCCGACTGCGGCCTGCCCAAAGAGCGCACCTTCGTAACCGGCTCTCCTATGGCAGAGGTGCTGCGCGAAAATCTTGCTGAGATTGAACAGAGCGATGTACTGACCCGCCTGGGCCTTGAAAAGGGCAGGTACATTCTGCTGTCCGCCCATCGGGAGGAGAATATCGACACGGAAAAGAATTTCCTGTCGCTGTTTGGCGCCATCAATAAAATGGCGGAAAAATATGATATGCCCATTCTCTATTCCTGCCATCCCCGCTCCAGAAAGCGGCTGGAGGCTACGGGCTTCAAGCTGGACCCCCGGGTGCGGACCAATGAGCCCCTGGGCTTCCACGATTACAATTGCCTGCAGATGAATGCCTTTGCAGTGGTGTCCGACTCCGGTACGCTGCCGGAGGAGAGCAGCTTCTTCACAAGCATCGGCAAGCCTTTCCCGGCGGTGTGCATCCGCACCTCCACCGAGCGCCCTGAGGCGCTGGATAAGGGCTGCTTCGTCCTGGCAGGTATTGATGAGGCGCATCTGCTGCAGGCGGTGGATACGGCTGTGCAGATGAACTTAAGTGGCGATCACGGTATCCCCGTGCCGGACTATATTGAAGAAAATGTATCTACGAAGGTGGTCAAGATCATCCAGTCTTACACCGGCGTAGTGGACAAGATGGTCTGGAGAAAATACTAAAGCGAAAGGAGCGAGAATATGACCACGGAGAAGCTGTTACTTTCTCTGCTGCGCTCTGCGGTTTGTGCGGAGCCGGTTTCCAATGCCGTGAAGGATGCTTGTACACCCGAGGCTTTGGAGCAGGTCTATGTTCTCGCAAAAAAGCACGATCTGGCCCATTTACCGGGTCAGGTGCTCTCGTCCCTGGGTCTGCCGGAAAGTGAAGCGCTGAAAAAACTGAAGAGCGCCACCTTTACTGCGGTGCAGCGATATGTGCAGCTGGATTATGAGCTGAAGCGGATTTGCGATGCGCTGGAGCAGGCGCAGATTCCATTTCTCCCGCTGAAGGGCGCTGTGATACGGAAAATCTATCCCGAGCCCTGGATGCGTACCAGCTGCGATATTGACATCCTGGTCCACGAGCAGGACCTGGAGCGGGCGGTAGAAGTGCTGGTTCAGGAGCTGTCCTTTACCACCGACCATAAGAAGAAATACCACGATATGTGGCTGTTTTCGCCGCTTGGAATTCATTTGGAGCTGCATTTTTCCATTATGGAAACAATGGAGAATATCGACCAATTGCTGGGCCGGGTGTGGGAATTTGCCTCTGCTGAAACGCAGTACCGCTATCAGATGCGCAGCGAATTTTTGGCGTTTCACCTGATGGCCCATATGGCTTATCACTTTACGGGCGGCGGCAGCGGAATCCGCTCTGCGCTGGATATTTTCCTGCTGCGGCGGCAAAGCGCCTATGATGAATCGGCGCTGCGTGGGCTGCTTTCCCAGTGCGGCATTGAAAAATTCTATGACGCTGTGCTGGATATGATCGCAGCCTGGTTTGAAGGGGAAGCCCCCACGGAGCTGACGGAAAAGATGAGCCGGTTCGTGCTCGCTGGCGGCACCTATGGCACCAAGAAACAGAATATTATGATCAAGCAGCAGCGCAAGGGCGGCAAGGTGAAATACCTGCTGAATCGTGTGTTTCTGCCCTACAGGGAGCTGAAATTCCGGTATCGTGTGCTGGAAAAATGGCCGATTTTGTACCCGGTGATGCTACTGCGCAGGTGGCTCGAACTGCTATTTGGCGGCCGGCTGAAGGAATCGGTGCAGGAGGCGCAGATCGCCCTGCATACCTCCAAAGGGCAATCGGAGGATGTGGATGATTTCCTCCGTCAAATTGGCTTGTAAATGAAAGCAAAACCCCCATTCCCAAACGGGAATGGGGGTTTATTATTGGAATCAGTCGTGGTGGTTGTGCAGCAGGGCGTGTACCTTATCCTTGAAGTAGCCGGTGTAGAACACATCCATCAGGGGGTTCTCGTTGGACTTCTTGATGACCATTTCGCCGTCGGCTGCGTACAGGCCGCGGGTACGGGTCTTGGCGCGCTGGACACGGGTGCCGTCGGTGGGTTGGCCGCCGCCCATAACGCAACCACCGGGGCAGGCCATAACCTCAATGAAGTGGTATTCCTTCTCGCCGGACTTGACACTTTCCAGCACCTTCCGGGCGTTGGCAAGGCCAGAGGCAACGCAGATCTTCACATCAATGCCGTTGTAGGGAATGGTGATCTCCTTGATGCCCTGATCGCCACGGACGCCGCTGGCAGCAATGGCCTTCAGCGTAGCCGGATCGTGACCCTCGGTCAGACGGCGCAGAACAGCTTCCGTAACACCGCCGGTAGCGCCAAAGATCACACCGCCGCCGGAGCCGATGCCGAAGGGCATATCGCAGGCTTCGCTGGGCATAGTCTCAAAGTTGACACCGTGGGCATCAAACATACGGATCAGCTCGGTGGTGGTCAGGACAATGTCGGTGTCCTTTTCGCCGAAGGTGTAGGCATCGGGGCGCTCTGCTTCCATTTTCTTGGCGGTGCAGGGCATAATGGACACCACAAAGGTCTTCTTTCCGTCGGCGTGAGCCGGATCCCGGTAATATTCCTTCAAAATGGCGGAGAACATCTGCTGGGGGCTGCGGCAGGTGGAGATATTGTCCTTGAATTCAGGATACTCATTCTCCACGAATTTGACCCAGGCAGGGCAGCAGGAGGTCAGCAGCGGCAGCTTTTCGCCCTTGCCGACACGGTCCAGGAATTCCTTGGACTCTTCCATAATGGTCAGGTCGGCGGTGTAAGTGGTATCGAACACCTCGTCGAAGCCCATACGGTGCAAAGCGGCGACAATCTTGCCCATAGTATTCTCACCCTTGGGCAGACCAAACGCCTCGCCTACGGCCACACGGACGGCAGGGGCGATTTGCGCCACAACACGGGTGTTGGGATCCAGCAAAGCGTGCCAAACCTCACTCATATTGTGGTGAATGGTCAGCGCACCGGTGGGGCAGACCACACGGCACTGGCCGCAGGCTACGCAGTTGGTGGCAGACATAGGCCGCTCAAACGCAGGGGAGACCATTGCGTCGGTGCCACGGTGGGCAAAGCCCAGGACACCCACACCCTGAATCTCGTTGCAGACCCGGATGCAGTTACCGCAGAGGATACACTTGTTGGGATCGCGCACGATGGCAGGAGAGGAAAAGTCGGTAGGCATATCTGCCCGGTGATTTGCGAAGCGGATGGTGTTGATGCCGTGCTGGTAAGCCAGGCGCTGCAGGGTGCATTTGCCGTGCTTGTCGCAGGTGGTGCAGTCCCGGCAGTGAGCAGCCAGCAGCAGCTCAATAATCAGCTTGCGGTGCTTGCGCAGCCGCTCGGTATGGGTGAAGATCACCATACCGTCACGGGGCTCCTCGGAGCAGGAGGCGAAGCAACGGCCGCGGTCATCTTCCACGGTGCACAGACGGCAGGCACCGAAAACGCTCAGCTCCGGCTGGTAGCACAGCGTGGGAACTTCAATGCCGGCCTTGCGGATGATGGTCAAAACATTTTTTTCGTTGGTAAATTCGACCTTTTTACCGTTAATCGTAATAGTACCCATATTTTGACCACCTCCTTAATCTTCTACATAGATCGCATCAAACGGGCAGCTGTCCTTACAAGCGCCACACTTGATACACTTATTGGGGTCGATGACAAAGTGCTTGCCAACAACGCCGGTAATGGCGCTGACGGGACACTTGCGGGAACACTTGGAGCAGCCCTTACACAGCACGGGAATAATGCTGAAGGAGCGAAGCGCTGTACACTGTTTTGCAGGACACTTCTTGTCCACGATGTGGGCGATATATTCATCCCGGAAAGTGGAGAGGGTAGACAGCACCGGCAGGGGAGCAGATTTACCCAGGCCGCACAGAGCCATGGTTTGGATCATTGTTGCCAGCTCTTCCAGCGTATCCAGATCCTCCAGCTTGCCCTGTCCGTTTACGATCCGCTCCAGGATCTCCAGCATCCGCTTGGTGCCTTCACGGCAGGGGGTGCACTTGCCGCAGGATTCCCGTTGGGTAAAGCTCATAAAGAACCGGGCAACCTCTACCATACAGGTGTCGGTGCTCATAACCACCATACCGCCGGAGCCGACGATGGCGTTAAATTTCTTCACAGAATCAAAGTCCAGGGGCTCATCCAGGTGCTTCTGCGTCAGACAGCCGCCGGAAGGGCCACCAATCTGAACGGCTTTGAATTCCGCGCCGTTCTTCAGACCACCGCCGATGTCGTAGATGATCTCCCGCAACGTGGTGCCCATAGGCACTTCAATCAGGCCGGTGTTTTCGATGGCACCGGTGAGGGAGAAGGTCTTACAGCCGGGGCTGCCGGCAGTACCGATGGACCGAAACCAATCCGCACCCTCCAAAATAATCTTGGGCACATTGGCGTAGGTTTCCACATTATTCAGCACAGTGGGCTTCTCCCACAGACCCTTCTCAACCGTTCTGGGGGGCTTGGTACGGGGCATACCCCGGTTGCCCTCGATGGAAGCGGTCAGGGCAGAGCCTTCGCCACAGACGAATGCGCCGGCGCCTCTGTTGATATGCAGATGGAAAGAGAAGTCGGTACCCATAATGTTGTCACCCAGCAGACCCCGCTCTTCCAACTGGTGGATGGCGTTCCACAAACGGGCAACAGACATCGGATATTCGGCACGGACATAGATGTAACCATTTTCGGCACGAACAGCGTAGCCGGCGATCATCATACCTTCAATCAGCTTGAAGGGGTCGCCTTCCATAACAGAGCCGTCCATAAAGGCACCGGGGTCGCCTTCGTCACCGTTACAGACAACATACCGGGTAGTCTCTTTCTGACGGGCAACCTGCTTCCACTTCTTGCCGCAGGGGAAACCGCCGCCGCCACGGCCACGGAGACCGGACTTATCTACTTCGTCAATGACACCGTCACGGCCCAGCTCGTTCATGGCCTTATCCAGGGCCTTGACGCCGCCGGCAGCCAGATATTCATCCAGGGATTCGGAGTCGAACTTGCCGCAGTTTTCCAGAACGATTCTGGTCTGCTTGGCAATGAAGGGGATCTCATCGGGAGAGACGTAAGCGGTTTCTGCCTTATGGTACAGCAGGCGCTCAATGATCTCGTCACCCAGGACGGACTTCTCTACGATATCCTCACAGTCTTCGGGCTGGACCTTTACATACTGGATGACCTTATCGCCCTTCTGGATACGGACCAGAGGACCCAGCTCACAGAAGCCCTGACAGCCGGTCTTCTTAACGCCCACTTCCTTCTCTTCGTGATGGCCGCCGCAGGGAGAGAACACCAGCTCTACGCCGGGAGTCTCCTTCACCAGCTTTTCGAAGATCTCGTGGATCTTGTTGGAGCCGGTGGCGATACAGCCGGTACCGGAGCAGACCAGCACGCGGCAGCTATACCGGTTCAGGTCGGCAACAGCAGACTGCCGAACCTCATGGAGCTTTTCAACAGTATTGATCATCAGCCTTTACCTCTCAGTTCCGCGATCACAGCCAGTGCCTTCTCAGGGGTCATGGAGGGATAAACCTGCTCATTGACCATCATGGTGGGAGCCAGACCGCAGGCACCCAGACAGGACACGGTTTCCACAGTGAACATCATAT
>JAZSCE010000019.1:0-6942 GCA_045602725.1 Faecousia sp.
GTCTATGGACACATAGATTGATTTATGCTATAATACAGATGGATGGTGGAGGAGGAGCTCCCATATCCGGAAAGGAGCTGATACTGAAAATGGCAGATCAGAAGGGCCGCTATACTGAAGCACAGAAGAGATCCGCAGAGAAATACCTCCAGGAGAAGGTAGAGGACATCCGGATCCGGGTGCCGAAGGGCCAGAAGGCAGCGATCAAGGCATACGCAGAAGCCCAGGGCAAGAGCCTCAATCAATTTGTGATCGAAGCGATCCAGGGGGCTATGAAATAAAAAAATGGAGGGCAGCCGCTATCGGCTGTCCTCCTTCGTTATTATCATCTGAAAACGATCCAGGGCATAATCGCAATTATAACAGTAGGCATCCGGGCCCAGGCCCATCTCCTCCCCTTCTTTGGCCTCCGGACATTCCAGGCACCGGGCCGGGAGCGGATCCACCTCTTTGATCTCGATCATTTCTCTTTCCTCCTGGATCTGAAAATCTTTTGCCAGAAGCTCGGCTTCTCTTCTGGCTCCTCCTGGATCAGCTCCGGATCCTCCGGAGGCTGCTCGATCAGCGGCGGCTGCTGCTGCGCTTGTGCCAGGAGAAGCTGATTGTTTCTCTGAAGCTCATTTGCCTGGGCCACCAGATCAGCCATCTTCAGAGATATTTCGCGTTCGTGCCGGGCAGCTTCTTCCAGGCGGCGGTTTAGATCTTCGATCTCTTTGTCCTTCTGGAGGAGCTGCTGCTCCAGGATCCGGATCGCCTGGGCTCCTATACCCTCTTCAACCGCTCCCTCTTCAACCTCTACAACCCCTCCAGAGCGATTTTCCGGTGCCGGATCTGTCTGGTTATGCCGATCGGGTGGCGGCTGCTGCGCGGATCCTGGGGCCTCCAGGCCCTCTTCTGCTATGATCTCGGCCTTCAGATATGTCTGATCATCCTGGATCACAACAAAATTATGGATCCTATTGGAGGGGCTCTTCAACCGCTTATAAACCGCAGAAACGGAGCAGCCGCGGATTTTACTATATTCAGCTATGGTCAGTAAATCAGCCATTGATATATCCTCCGTCCTTCAGCTCATCCCAGAAGGTCATCTGATCATAACCAAATTCCTTCTCGATCTCGCTCCGGATCCGGACCGCCTCGAAGCTATCCTTCGAGCTGATCAGCAGCTCGACCGCGATCACGGAGCGGCCCCTCTTGATCACATTGTATTCCAGGTTTTTATCGCTAAATTGATTGATCTCATTCACCGCCGGGATCAGCGCGCGCTCTTTGAAGCTCTGCCAGGTTTTATAATTCTCTGCGCCCATCAGCCGCCGGAGCTCTTCGATCGTGTATTCTCTGGAGTATTTCTCCAGGCCTTTGTAGTGGATGCTGCTGATCAGCTCAAATAACCGGGTGCTATACTTGCTCCGGAAGCGGAGTGTGAAGATCAGCTCATAACTTGTAAAATTCTTTTTCAGTTGGAGCAGATACGGCTTCATATCTTCATCCAGCCGGATCTTGATCGTGCCGGATCTCTTATTCAGATAAGGCTTCTCGATCCACCGGAGCAGGGTTTCTTCGTCGCTGTCGATGCTGATCCAGATGCTTTTATCGCTGATCTCCTTCACAGCGCGCTTCAGATCCGCATAATTGCCGCCGGAGGTGTGATCTATGCCGCAGATCTTACAGAAGTCAGAGATCGAGAACTCATAGAGCTTGAACTCTTCATCGTATGGGGTGATCTGGCTGATCAGATACAGAATGATCTTCTGCTCCTGGAGGGATAGATCGAAGCGCGATCTTTGGATCAGATCGTTGGACTTGATAACCCTCTGATCTTTGATGATCAGATATTTTTCTTGTAGATCTCTGCGCATTGGATCCACCTCCTCCAGATCATTATACGACCAAAAAACACAAAATACAAGCTATGTTTTTTTATTTGGCTATTTCGCAGTAAATGTGTTTTTTCGTCGCAGTAAATGTTTTTTTTATTCGCAGTAAATGTGTTTCTATTTCGCAGTAAATGTTTTTCTAAAATGGGGGCTCATTTATATAATAAATAATAATAACTATCTATAAAAACAGAGAAATAGCCGTTCCGGCTATGATCTGATTTATATATATATTATTTTTTTATTTTTTGAGTAGATCTCCGGACGATCCTCTTTCCGTGATTACGGATCTGACGGAAAATAACGGAGGCGGCGGTTATTGAAAATCCTTCAGCAGATCCTTCATAACGCTTTTGATCGTCTTGTCGAGCACACTCTCCATAAATCTGAAGAGCTCCTTCTCGATCTGGGCCTCGCGCTTCTTCTTCTTTTTCTTGCGCTCTTCTTCTTTGCTCATTTGGATCCTCCCTTCAGATTGTAGGAAAATGAAATGGTATAGTTTTCAGCGGCTTCTTCCTCCAGATCCGCGTCCTCCTTGGCCCTCTGGCGGGCCGCTGCCTCCTTATCCAGTTTATCATAATAATCCAGGAGTATCCTATCTTTTGCCTCCTGGAGGCGCGCGTAGGGGCTATCATCGGTCATTCCGTTGGCTTTCTAAAAACTCTTCCGGCGATCGATCATCATTTCATAGATCCCTCTTTGCGTGTTCAGATCATAAATTTTTCCGTGTTCCATAGTAAATTTCTCCTTTCAGAACTGAAGGGGCGATCTGGATCCAGATCACCCCTCTAAATTATTTTCTTTGATTTCTTTGTCGATCAGATCCCACACTCTTTGATACTGCTCCAGGAAGAAGGCCGTTTTTTCTGCCTTGGGCCGCTTCCTGGGCTTGTTGCCGTATTTCCTCCGGATCTCGGCGGTTGCCTCTTTCCAGGTGTATTTTTTACCCTTTATCAGCTGCCAAAATTCCTTATTGATCGAGCAGTATTCTTCCCTGGATATATATCGCATTTCTCCCAGGGCTTCATCGTATAGAAAATAGACAAAATCAAAATGATCCATATAAATCCAGCCGATCCTCTGAAGGTGCTGAAAATAGCTTGATATTGTCTGTTCTGTGATCTGTATGCCGTGATCGCGCATAACCTGGGCCATCTGATTGTATTGAAGGGTCATAAATTCCTCGTTCTCCAGGAAGAAGAAGAGAAAATATTTCAGCTTTGTAAAATCGGTCTGTGCGCTGAAGCCCAGGATCTCCCGGCAGTATTGCTTCAGCTCGTCCTCTTGTGGTAGATCTATGATCTCCATTATGTAGTCCTTACCTCTTCCGGAGCTCTGATATATGTATCCTGCGCGCTGGATCCTGGCCTTGATAGCATCCAGGCGATCGGTTTTATATATCTCGATCAGCTCTGATCGCGTGTATTTTCTTTTCTCTAACATAGCAGCTCACCTCCAGGCGCATTTACGCAAACAACAAAATTTTCTTTATTTGTTGGTCATTATAGCAAATTTAATTGTCCGTGTAAATGATCGGCTGATCCAGGGAGATCTGATCACCGGGAAGGATCCGCTGCGCGGATCATTCCCTGGCGCGGAGATTACTCGCTTTCCGGCGGCAGCAGCGGCAGGGTTTTCTCCAGGTGTTTTGCTATGTGCTAACTGGCAGATAAATATTCGAGATTATCCGCGCGGTTGTTGGAGTGATCGAAGTCTATGTGATGGATCTGAAGGTTGGCTCCCTCCGGATGATCACAAAACTGCTGCGCGACTAATTGATGGATCAGCTTATGCTTGAAGGCCCCATCGATCTTGATACATACTCGAAGATAACCGCCGGATCTATTGCTGCTCGGACGGAGCAGCCGCGCGATCGGCCCCTGGTTGTAGCTGATACAGCGGCCGCAGTTAGAGATCAGATACTTTCCTTCCGTTCCTGGGATCTCCTGGAAGATCTCTCCCTCCAGGCGATCGATCGTGTCCTGGATAAACTGCTTTTGATATACTAACTCATACAGAGCAGCGATCGAGATATATTTCGTGGTGTTGTCAGATCTGCGCAGCTTATAAGATCCCTCGCGCCCTTTGAGATATTTCCGGCTTTGTGCGTTATAGATCTAACCATCCTCGGTCAAATAGTAGTATTCTTTGAAGCCATTACCGATTTGTTTCATAAAATCCTCCTTTTACTCTTGGTTTATTTGTCGAAAAATGTCGAAAAAAATCGATTTTCCTCGAATTTCCTCGAAGATCATCGATCAGATCCACATATTTTTCCCTGGCTTTCATAGTATTTTGAAATTTGTGGGGGTATTTTTTTCCTCATTTGTCCAAAAATTTTTCCGGATCGGTCAGCCGGTGCCGCTTATTTTGTCGAAAAATGTCGAAAAAAAGCTGCCAGATCGGCAGCCTTCCTTCGTGTATTTAGTTGTAGATCGGCGGCTGCGTTGGCAGCATTGGGCATTTCCGGGCGGCCCCTTCCACTCTCTATATGTATCGAGCAGACCAAAAAGGGACATATTTTTTTGAAAAAGTCGAAAAATGTCGAAAAAAATTTTTTGTGGCGGCTTTGCCGATCGCCTAACCGGGGGTATATTACGGGCAAAAAAAAGTAAATTTTCAAAAAAGGGTATATGCGTGGCCCGGATCCCGTCGAAAAGTGATTTTCAATCCGGATCACGGAGCTGCGCGATCGTGCCCGGCGCAATCATTCTCCGTAGGATAGCAGCTCCGGAACATACTCGCCGCGTTCGTGTGCGTGGCCCAGGCGGCAGATATATTCCTCCGGTGTAGGCTTCTCCCCTCCTGGAAAGTATTTCTCCCAGAGGGCAGCGGCCTCCGGATCAGATCGAGATCGATCCCAGGCGGCGGTGATCGCGTTCTCGATCGTGCGGATCACGGCCCATTCCGGAAGCCTCTGATCCCTGGACATTTGCCGGATCACCCGGCGCACATTTGCTCGATCGTGTAGATCCATCGTTTTTTCCTCCATTCTGGCGATCCGGCGATCTGAAGGTGATCGCCGGATCGATTGTAGATCTGTTATGCTTCAGAGCCGGAGATCTCCTCCAGCAGCTCGCGCTTATACTTGTAAAAAGTATTTGGGGCCAGGCCGGTGATCTTGATCAGATCTTGATCGTTGATCGATCCATTGAAATATTTGCTCTTCTCCTGGATCAGCTTCTTCATTTCCACGGATTTTTTGGTGGTCAGCCGGGATCCCCTGGGTGTGCCGATCCTCTTCCCTTCAGCCTGGGCGATCCGGACACCTTCAGATACTCGTTGATGGAGATAATCGACCTCGGCCTCTGCGCTCTGGAAGGCCAGGAAGATCTGCTGCTTTGCCAGGGCCATTATATAGCGGTTGATCGCTCCGGCGATCCCCTGGACTAATTCGTTGGTAGCAGCATCATCCAGGGCGGCGATTTCGAGCTGATTGTTCAGAGCTGCCTTGTATGTTTCGCTGTTGATGTGCGGTGTTTTCAAAAAGATCAGCTCGACCCCCAGGTTGAAGAGCTCCTCATAGATCCGGGTGCCCTCTTCCGCGTTTCTGGCTAATCTGGAGGCTTCATCGAAGATCACTCTAACCTTCAGACCGCGATCAATGTCTGCCCGGATCTGCTTGTATAGCTTGTTCCATTGGGGCCGATCGAGCTTCGTTCCGGTGTATTTCTCCGGGAACATAATCGCGCCGGGATAAGCTGCGCGGATGTTCTGGATCTGGCGATCCAGGGATTGCTTCGGTGTTGATACTCTTGGATAAGCATATTCGACAAAATTCGACATTGTTCGATCTCCTTCTATATCAGAAATAACTTTACTTACTTTTGATATACTAAATATATCACATCCTGGCGCAGTTGTCAAGCACTTTTGATATATTTTTTTGATAGGTTATTTTTGATATACAATAAAATCGAGCTGCCAGGATCTCCGGCAGCTCGATCAGATCTATGCTTATTTCTTTGCGGCAGCGGCGGCAGGCTGCGCAGCCTTCATTTCCTCCAGGAGCTTCTTTGCCTTGCTTGCGTGGCCCTGGTATTCCTCGTCCTTCACGCGCTTCATTCCGTTGAAATACTTACAGATGAAGGCTTGCTTGACCTCGCTCGGTGTGCGCTTGCGCTCCACCGTCTTGATCACGGCTCCGGTGGTCTGGTTCTTGACCTCTTTCTTGATCTTGCCTTCCAGGAGATCCACATACCATTCCAGATCCTTCAGACCTTTGGCGCGGCAGAAGCGCAGCATATACTCCGGGCAGATCTCTCCGGGATAGGTAGGCTTCCAGATCTCCGTGTTAGTTTCCAGACAATAGCGGCGATCTTTTCCGGTCTTGCTATCGTGAGTGATCAGATATTCCATAGAATTTTCGGTGATAATGGTGCTCGTTTTCATCGTTTGCGCTCCTTTTTTGAAGAATAATATAAATATAATAGCAAACCCTGGAGGATTTATCAATCCCCCAGGGTTATTTTTTATATTATGCCGGGCTAATGGTGAAGCGCGTGGAATTTACTACCTTCAGATATGCCTTGTAGAGCTCCGGCAGATCCTTCTTCAGAAGAGTGGTGTTCAGAGTGTTCCGGGCGATCGGCTGATACCGGATAAAATACTGGCCTTCCACATTCAGCTCCTCCAGATCGGCGGCTGCCATATAGGCTTTGATCTTGTCTTGTCTGTCTGCCAGGATTTCTTTTACCTCTTCGAGCAGATCCGTGTATTCATTGATTTCCTCTACCAATTCGAGCATTTCCTTCATAGACATATTCGTTATCTCCTTTATGTTTTATAGTTGTTTTTTGGTGATCTCCGGGAGCCTTATCTCTCCCTCATCTGTGCCTTTATTATAACATCTATGTGCCCATAGATCAAGATGGAATAATACACAAATCTATGGGCACATAGACAACGAATTTTTGTATATTTTGTCTATGGACACATAGATTGATTTATGCTATAATACAGATGGATGGTGGAGGAGGAGCTCCCATATCCGGAAAGGAGCTGATACTGAAAATGGCAGATCAGAAGGGCCGCTATACTGAAGCACAGAAGAGATCCGCAGAGA
>JAZSCE010000020.1:0-2400 GCA_045602725.1 Faecousia sp.
GGCCAGCAGTCATTGAGCTGCCAATACACAGAACCCATGCAGCAGCCCCGAATTCTTCTGAAATATTCCACGCCGTACTTGATGGCATCTGCCTGCAAGATCTGCGAAGTATATACCAGAGAAGGGAAACTCACGGGGTAAGGATAGTTGGCACGAATATAAAAATCCGTATTTTTAGTGCCCAGCGTGCATTTTTGATGGTTGCGCATAACCTCGCTGAACAGATCCATATCCTTCTGTTCTGCGAAGGTTCGAATGGTCTTCATGGGAGGCATAGATTCAAATCCAAATTCAGAGCAGAAACGGAACTTGTGCTTGCGGTACTCTGTGAAAGGCTTTTCTCCGTTCCAAACCTCCCAGAAATGCTGGTCACCCCGGGAAGGATCGTCAGGATCGTCAAAGTTTCCGCCGTTAGAGGGAGAAGAAGGCCAATAAAATACATCCGGTGCTACCCGACCGCACAGCTCCGGCAAGATATTCTCATAGAATTCTAAGTAATGCTCCTTTACCAAAGGACCGTCGCATATCAAATTGCCCTTGCCGTCACCCCAATGCAAAATGGCGGATTCCATCTCATTGTTGCCGCACACCAAGCCCAGACAGGCACGGTGACGGAAACGGCGAAGCTGCTGCTCGCATTCCAGACAAAGCGTTTCTTTAAATTCTTCGCTCAGGTAGATGTTACAGCAGGCAATCATAAAATCCTGCCACACGATCAGTCCGTAACGGTCGCACAAATCAAAGAAAAATTCCTCAGGATAGTATGCGCCGCCCCATACCCGCAGGCAGTTAAAGTTGGCATCGATACAGCTTTTTATCAGCTTTTCCGTTTTTTCCTCTGTGATACGGCTTAAAATATTGTCCTGAGGCACATAGTTAGCACCCATGGCAAAAATCTTAACGCCGTTGACTACAAAGCAGAATTCCTCACCGTATTGATCCGGTGCTCTGCTGATAGTCAAGGTTCTGAGTCCGATTTGCTTGCTCTGGCGGTCAATTACCTCATCCTGATAGACCAGCTCCACCTCTACGGAATACAGATTTTGCTCGCCGTAGCCA
Organism: Faecousia sp.; assembly: GCA_045602725.1. Lineage (GTDB taxonomy): Bacteria > Bacillota > Clostridia > Oscillospirales > Oscillospiraceae > Faecousia. Next base: position 1,060 of record JAZSCE010000020.1, read on the forward strand.
TTGGGCCACCACAGCTTGGGGTTCTCAATTTTAATCTCCCCGTGGCCATTTTCCAGCAGATAGCGCTTACCATCTACTACGGCATACTGACGGCACTGGGGACCCGCGTGCTTTGTCTGCACATTCAGTGTAAGCGTTACATTGCCATTTTCGTGCTTTTGTCGAATCTCCACATCCTCCAGGCGATCCACTTCATAACTCCGAAGCCATACCGGCCGGAAGATGCCCATATCCGGCAGCTTAGGGCCCCAGTCCCACCCGGACATATAGAGCGCTTTACGCAGCTGCGCGGCGCCCTGGAGGGTATCCGCATTGGTGTACACGTGCCTCTGCGCCTCCATTTTGCGGAAATACGCATTGGGCGACGCGAAATCCAGCCGGATCGTATTGGTACCCAGCTTCACCCTATCCTTCACATCGTATATAAAGGTTCTGTGCATATTTTTTACGCTATCGAGCTTTTCGCCGTTTAGGAAAATATCGCAGATGGTGTCCAAGCCCTCAAAAACCAACTCCATAAAGCTATGCTTCTCAGCCACCTGAAATGTGGCATAAAAGCTGCAGGGATCCTCGCAAAGTGCAGTGGCCTTGTGCTCATTCAGACCATAAAAGGGATCTTCCATCAGCTTATTATCCAGTAAAACACCGTACAAAGAGCAAGGGGCATCACAGGGGATGTCCCGATGCTCTTTATAAGTCATTTTCCATTGTTTGATCTCTAAATGGGTCATCTTTCATACCTCTCTCCCATTTTCTTTGGGGTATTCAAGCCATTGGCACTACGATCCGGTTCGGCACTTCCCGCAAAGATACATTATTTTGCACTGCGTAGGCCGCCGCTTTGCCTGTAGCCTCGCCCATAGCGCAGCAATTTCCCGTCACACGGTAAGAAGCCATGGCAATGTGGCTGCCGGAAATACACCGTCCCGCCACCAGCACATTGTGAAGTCCTTTAGGCAGCATAGCCCGGTAAGGGATCTGATAGGGCTTTACATCCCGATTATGCTGCTCGGTGCTATTAGGAACATGGATGTCCACATTAAAGGTGGCAGTACACACCCCATCCGGGAACTGCGTGCCGTTTAGCAGATCATCCTCTGTTATGTAGTACTCCCCGATCACCCGCCGGGATTCCCGCACACCCAACTGGGCAGCCGATGCGATCAGGCATAAGTTTTTAAAATCCTCGTCAAAGCCTTTGAGTGCTTCAAATACATCAATCATTTGGCGGCGGCCCTCAATGACCGCCAGAGTGCGCCTTTTGGCATCCAGTGCCACACTGCCATCCATATGGGTCAGCTGTACAGTTGCATAGTCACTGTTGGGAATGGGGATCATATA
>JAZSCE010000021.1:0-40140 GCA_045602725.1 Faecousia sp.
GCAGATACGGATGGATATATAGAATTTGTTTTGAAAAATGGGCTCGCATTTATTAAAGGTCAGCTTGGTGCATCATTTTTCTCCCACTCATTAAAGTTTGAGTTTCAAGCAGATCAAACCTTAATCGGACGTTTAATTCAAGCAATTGAGTTGGGATAATTGGTGTGCTTTTGGTCGTTTTTACCCCAACTTATACTACTTTTAGTCGTTCTTTCGCAAGAAAAAAGTCACCCTTGTCTACTGACAAGGGTGACTTTTTTCAATGATATCCGTTCCTGACGGAACGGTTGATATATCTCCGATATGATATCGCGTCAGCGATATATCATTGAAAATTCATAGTTTTGTGATATAATCTGTTCAATAAATTCCAATTTGTCTAACAGGACAGGCACATTACTTTTGGGTAGTTTTTCTCACAATTCTGCTCCGTTTAGGTAGTCTTTCGCACGAAAAAAGTCACTTTTGTCTACCGACAAAGGTGACTTTTTTCAATGATATCCGTTCCTGTCGGAACGGGTGATATATCTTCAATATGATATCGCTCTGCGAGCGATGATATATGCCTACGGCGTATGAAGGAACGGATATTATATCATATTTGCAACGCAAATATATCATACGGCTTGCCGCATGTCATATCGCAACAGCGATATATCATTGAAAACCAAGTGAATCTATGATATAATCATAGTAAAGAGGGTGAGTGAATGAAGGATAAGAGAATTAACAAAGTTAAGCAACACTTTGATATATTTATTAATGACCAAAAGTTTAAAGTTATTTCCTGTAAAATTGATGAAGCAAACGGTACGCTTTCCATAAAAACCAAGATTTTTGGACAAGCATTTCCGCATAACGGACGTTTTATCATTACAATTCCCTCCAAAAATACAATTCAGGACTTGTCCATAGTATTTCGAACAATGACTAAAGATACAGTAATTGAGCATTGGGAATATGTAATCAAAGCAGAATAATATATGCACCTTTTTGCTTTTCTTACCTATCTTTATGCACCGTTATACTGCTCTTTCGCAAATAAACAAGGGGATACCCAAAGGGGTATCCCCTTGTTTATTTCGCCCTCCGGGCGGAAGGAACTCGAACAATCAAATGCGGCGCTTAGCGAGTCGCAGTCCCTTACGGTGTACCATAACAAGTGGATGGATAATCAATTCATAATTGAGGAGGAAATCGGTTAGCCATCCATTTTGTTTTTACCCTACATTTGCGACTTCGCATTCCTCTAGAGATTGGCAAAAAGAGTAGTTAATAACCAGAAGCGATGAATATAAATCCTGAATCGGCGCAGAAATAGTTGCAATCTTATGGATGACAAAAAAAGAAAAATATGATATCATAAAATGGAAGCATATATTGAGGTCTTCTGTGAGAGTGAGAAATATAAGGGATGATTACTATGAAAAAACAGAGCAAAAATATTTTCATCAGTTATCGACGGAATGACGGGTATCTATTTGCGAATCTATTGAGTACACATTTAACCGACCTGGGATACACTGTTTTTCACGATCGGGAGGATATGGCAATTGGCGAGGATTTTCCTGAACGGTTACATCAGGCTGTTTTAGAATGTAATGACTTTATTTCCGTGGTGACTCCAATGTATTTTGGAGCGGAGAAAAACGGCAATCTGCGGATTAGCGATCCGGAGGACTGGGTACATCGCGAGATCAATTTGGCGATGAAATATAATAAGCGTATCTTGCCGATCGTGCTGGATGCGAATCTGCCAAGCGTGGAAGCTTTGCCAAATGATATCAGCAGTTTTTTGAATTTAAATTTTCTGTTTTATGATCGTCAGAACACGATAGAGGATTTTGTCGCTATTCTCGAAAAGGGTTTCTCCGCAGAGACAGTTCATAGTCGCAAGTACAGCACCCTTTTGAAAGAACTATATGATGTTTGCGACGAGACAGATAATGAGTTTAATGTTAAGATACGTGATTTTATTATCTGTCGCAGTGAGGATGTCATTGAGGGCAAATTACTCCCTATGATTGATAATTATGAGGAAAATGAGGATGTTTGCTTTGCTGCCTACTATGCTGCGTTTACGTTTTACCGAAGAATGGGATACGCCTACAAGATTCACAGTCTTGTAGAACGTTTTGGACAACGCTTTGAAGGGTACAGATTTCATAATGTTGTGTTATCACAGCATTATAGCCTTCGCTTTGAATTAGATGGCAATGATCCTGATGATTTGATTCTTGCAGTTCGTTCTGCCAGAAAGGCAACGGAGTTAATCAACGGTAATGCGGGTGTATGGCAAAACTATGCGGATCTGATCACAAGAGGCTTTGAGTTAGGCGTATACCGTAATGCGGAGTACTTGGAAGAAGCGATTACTTGCGTCCATTATGCTCTGCAAATCAATCCCAAGTACCCGAAGTATCACTGCACATTGGGAAGATTGCTGTCTTTTCAGGGGAAATATCAGGAAGCGATTGTCAGCATTCAGAGGGCAATCAATCTGGAAAACTCGGAAACCAAAGATTCTTTTATCCGCATTATGGAGTATAATCGACATATTACCGATATCAAGCTTCGCCAAAGCGAGAGTAGGACAAAAAAACGGCTGTGGGTAATGGCGATTGCCGTCACGGTACTTACTGCCGCTGTATGCCTGTTATGGGCAATCGTATGGGGGATGTAATGATTATCAAGGAGAAAATAATAGATTTTGCAGCAGGCGGTTGGGGGGAAGACCGACTCTGCCTGACGAAAAATTTGTTTTGTGTATTGGACGGTGCCACCCCTCTTGAACAATCAAAATATGCAGCGTATCATTCTAGCGCAGAATGGATGGCTGACAGTATGGCAGCGTACATTCAGGAAGAAGCGGATTTATCGCTTCCCTATCCGTTGATCTGCAAGAAATTTGTGGATTCACAAGCGGATATCTGCCGGTCAATCCAGGTTGAGCATCATCTGCCTTGCTTGACGACAGCTGCGCTGCAGCGTGATGCAGGGCGGCTGAAGTGCTGGGTTTTAGGGGATTGCTCGATTTATTTGTTGATGCGCAACAGAGAAATCCGTCATATCACTGATCAGCGAGTGAAAGAATTCTCCCAAAAAACGGTGCGCAGGAAGGCAGAAGCTCTCCGCTGTGGAGAAAACCCTGAAGCGGCAGTGCTGGCACAACGCATTCAGAATAAGACGATGATGAATCGGCCAGGCGGATATTGGACAGTAGGTTTTTGCGGCAGCTTTGTGGATCAGTTTGTAGAATTCAGTATTGAATCCGAATATGTTCAGGCAGCACTCCTTTGCACAGATGGGCTGGATCGGCTGTTTTCTTGTTGCGACATTACGCCTGAGGATCTGCTGATGGGAAGAATGACATTGAAGGATGCAGTTCACTGTCTCAGGCAGAGAGAGAGGAATGGACAGGATAAAGAAATCAAACGGCACGATGATGTGGGGGCAGTCCTTTTGCAAAATCAATGATACACCGTATGCGTGAAGCTGTTGCTGTAATATGGGATGAATCCGTGCCGAAATGGGATTCAATGGAGCACATTTGCGGAAATTTCTATTATTATGAGGCTTTGTATTAGGACACAAAAAATCAAAGGCTCCCCGTTTTCGGGGAGCCTTTTCGTATTGTATCAATCCTTGCAGGGACAGGTTTGGTAGCCGCTATCCGGCACACCGGGGCAGGGGTCGCAGCCCGTGGGTGCAAACTGAGCAGCAGGGAAGGGAATCTTGCTGAACATCTCGCAGGGGTCCTCGGCGCAGCCGGCGCTGTCACAGCATTCCTTGGTGGGCAGCGCATAATCCAGCACCGGCACGATGAGCTGGGCATCCCGCTCCAGGCGGATGATGGAGAACTGTCCCAGGGTGACGAACATCCGGCGGCGTTCGCCGGCGTAGACCAGCTCATCATCAAACTGGGCAGCAATGGCGGCAGGAATCTGCAGCGATGCATCCTCCCGGCAGCCACAGTCGCAGACCTCCCGGATCTTGGAGCTGAGCACCATCGGATCCAGAACCTCCACCACAGCGGTGGGACGGTTGGCGATATAGCGGGTCAGCCCATCGGGCTCGCAGATGCGGGTATCGCTGCGGTAAATGTGCGCCTGGCTATCCTCACCGCACAGTACAGCCCGCTTGGTGAATACGGCAAGGCCGTACAGTGCAGCAGGACGGTTGGTGCCGATAGTGGCGTTCGCGAAGATTCGGTAGTAGAAGGTTACATCGATGCTGTAGTGATTCCGGTCGAACGCTACCGGCTCTACATCAATGTATGTGTACAGCAGTTCGGCGCAGCGCACACGCGCGCCTGCTGCGGTATCCAGCAGGCTTTGTGAGCCTCTGGTCATGTAAACCCGAAGATCCTCGATGCAGTCCTTGTCGCGGCAGGAGTCGGTGATCTTTCTTGTGTGGATGGACATTGCCTGCCGCAGATCCTGGGGATCGCAGCGCAGGGTGTCCTGACAATTCTCAGACATGACGGATACCTCCCGATAAAAAAGTGGCAATAAGCGAAACGCTTACAAGACAGTTTATGCGCAAAAATACGGGAGGTGTGCAAAAAGCCTGCAAAGCATCCGCTTTGCAGGCTTTCACTTACTTGAAGATATATTTGGTTTCGGTGTGGTAGCGTTGGCCGGCTTTGAAGAAGGGCTGTGCCCACTCAGGGCGGTTGATAGCATCGGGATAGTATTGGGTCTCCAGGCAAATGCCGCCTCGGTGGCAGTAGGAAACGCCGTCCTTGCCCACATCGCCTTCCAGATAATTGCCAGCATAGAACTGGATGCCGGGCAGATCCGTGGATACTGCCATGGTTCTGCCGGATTCGGGATCGGAGAGAATGGCGCAGGGATCTGTAAAAGCCTCAAAGTTGTGGTCATAGCCGCCCTGAGGCTTCATCGGCTCATAATCCTGGTTAATATCCCGGCCGATGGGCTTGGGTGTACGGAAGTCCATCGGTGTACCCTCGACGCTGCGAAGCTCACCGGTGGGGACGGACTCAGCATTCTCTACAGTAAAGACCCGTGCAGGCATAGACAGTAGCTGGCTCATTGCCTTTTCCGGCTTGTCGTGGCCACAGAGGTTGAAATAGCTGTGGTTGGTGAAGTTAAATACAGTGTCCCGATCGCTGATGGCATCATAGCATATACGCAGCGTGCCCGGTGTTTTCAAACTGTAAGTGACATAGATTTCGGCATTGCCGGGGAAGCCCTGATCGCCGTGGGGACTGAAAAGCTTCAGGCGGATGCTGCTTTCGGTGTGGCTTTCCACGGACCACAGACGGTCCTTATAATAGTCAGGGCCACTGTGCAGGTTGTTGACCACATTGTCGTTGGGGGTCATCGTATACGCTTCGCCGTTCATTGTGAACTTTGCCTGATTCACACGGCCACAGTTACGGCCTACGGTAGCGCCGAAGAAGGTACCGCTCTTTTTATATTCATTGGGATCGTCAAAGCCCAGCACCACGTCTGCCAGTTCGCCGTTGCGGTCAGGTACAAAAAGCTTGACGAGGGTGGCACCGAAATCGGAGATCACAGCGGTGATGCTGCCGTCAGTGATGGTGTACAGGTATGCCTGTTCGCCGGTGGTCAGTGTGCCGAAAAATTCCTTCATATCGTTACTCCTTGCTGCGAGTGGGTATTTTGTCGAAAAAGATTATACTACAAGAGGATGAGTTTTTCAAATTATTTTTCCATAATCTGCAAAAAAATATTCCACAACAATTTTATTTGTCGAGCGGTTTTCCGGATACAATTACAGAAATAGTGAAGATTCCCTTGAATCGGTCAAGTCCGGTTTTCTATAATGCCATCACGATACAAAGGTGATGGGGTGGCAATATGAAAAGGACTTGGTGGACAACGGCTTTGGTGTTTTTGTTGGGTATTGGTGTGGGCTGCGTTGTTGCACAATCAGGAAGACCGGAGATCCCGGAAACGATCGTTGTTACCGAACCAAACCCGACAGAAAACCCAACCCAGCCCAATATAGAGCAGGTGGGTGGGACGGCAGAGCCTGCAGGGTTTCCCTATCAACTGGAGTATACCAGCTTGGTGGCGCACAAGCTCATCGCCTATGAGGGCGTGTACCTGGAGGATGGCTCGGAGGAAACAGTGACAGATGTGACGGCACTTATTCTGGAAAATACCGGCACCATCGGCATTGAGTATACCCAGATCATCCTGGTGCAAAGTGGCAGAGAGCTTTCCTTCGATGCCACATATATCCCGCCGAAAAGCAAAATCATGCTGCTGGAAGAAAACCGGCAGCCTTATTCAGACGCACCGGTGACAGCCTGCCGCTGCCGCACGGTGATCCCCGGTGTGTTTGACCGGGCACAGCGTAGCGTTTCCATCCGGGAAACGGGGCTGGGGACGTTGGAAGTGCGCAATGTGACGGAGCAAGCCTTAGACGGCATCCGCATTTTCTATAAGCATCACGAAGGGGAGAGCGATCTTTATGTAGGCGGGATCACCTATAGCACAGTGATCCCGGAGTTGCAACCGGGGGAGACCCGGTCGGTCACACCTTACCGCTACGCATCGGGCTATGCCCAGGTGGTGGCGGTGGTGCCGGAGTGAATCAAAGATACCCTTCCATCTGCAAAATATTGCTGTTCTCACAGTCCAGGAGCTTCCGGGAAAGGGCACTGATCTGCGGATCCCGGTGGTCATAGCGGTGGGAATTCTTCAGCCCCTTAATCACGCCCCGGATGTTGCCCTGCACCATCATCGAAGCGATTTTGGAATCGTTGCAGCCTACAGAAAGCTTGGCCTTGGTCATCATATCCGCCATTTTCCGCACAGCCGGGTTCAATTCGCTGAGCTTCCAGCCCCGCTGCTTGGCAAGCTCGTGGGCCTGGGTCTCAATGGCATCATATTCTTTCAGTTGGGAATGCAGCGCCTTTTGAATACCAGGGCTCATAGGCGCATCCAGCACGCTGCGGATGCCAATCTGACCCATCTGTGTGGTCTTAATAATGGAACTGAGCATATCAAAATTATCTTTCATTTTTATCACCCGTTAAAGAGTTTTCCCGGATTCGACAAAATTATTCCGCTTTTCCTGCATAGGATAGCCAAATGGAAAGGAGGAACACTATGTGTGCAATTGCCGGAATGATTGGGCTGCCCTGCCCGGAGGAAACGAAAGCGAAAATGCTGGCGACAATGCATCGCCGTGGTCCGGACGATAATGGATTTTATCAAAATCAGGAAGCTACGTTGCTCCACGCCCGGCTGGCGGTGATCGACATTGCCGGAGGCAAGCAGCCAATGGCGTTTTCCACGGGTGGGGAAACCTATATTATTGTTTACAATGGGGAGCTTTACAATACAGACGAGCTTCGGCAGACGCTTTGTAAATTGGGTCACGAATTTGCAGGACACTCTGATACTGAGGTGGTGCTGCATGCTTTTGCACAGTGGCAGGAAGGCTGTCTGGAGCGCTTTAACGGTATTTTTGCTTTTGCCGTATGGGAAGAAAAGGCGAAGCGGCTGTTTATCGCCCGGGATCGGATGGGCGTGAAGCCCTTTTTCTTCAGGAGGCATCAGGGCGGCCTGCTGTTTGCATCGGAATTAAAGACGATTTTGGCATATCCTACCGTCCGGGCGGAACTGGATGAGCAGGGCGCTGCGGAAATCTTACTGCTGGGTCCGGGACGGACACCGGGCTGCGGCGTTCTGCGGGGGATGGAGGAACTGAAACCGGGCTGTTTTGGGTATTATGTAAACCAAGAATTGAAGATCCGGCGCTATTGGAAGCTGCGGGATCGGGAGCATCGGGAAACATTTGAGGAAACTGCGGAAGCGGTGCGGGAATTGGTGCTGGATGCCATTCATCGGCAGATGGTGTCGGATGTGCCCATTGGCGCATTCCTTTCCGGCGGCTTGGATTCCAGTCTGATCTGCGCTATCTGCGCCGATGCGCTGAAGGGTAAGCAGCTGCCGACCTTCTCTGTAGACTATGTGGACAATGACCGGTATTTTGTGCCCAATAAGTTCCAGCCCAATTCCGATGGGCATTATATTGAAATTATGCGCTCCGCATTGCATTCGGACCACCATTGGTGCGTGCTGAGCCCACAAGACCTGATGGATGCGCTGGAGGATTCGGTGCAGGCTCGGGATTTGCCGGGAATGGCAGATGTGGACATTTCCTTGCTGGCATTTTGCCAAAAAATTAAGGAAAATGTAACGGTGGCACTGTCCGGCGAATGTGCCGATGAGATATTCGGCGGCTATCCCTGGTACCGGGACGCGGAAATCAGGGATCAGGAGGGCTTCCCCTGGTCGCAAAATATCGCCCAACGGCAAGGAATGCTGGCTCAGGGGCTTCGCAAGCTGGATGCCAGGGAATATGTGTACCAGCGCTATAAAAAGACTTGCGAGGAAAGCGATATCCTGCCCGGCACCAGCGCAAAAGAGAAGCGGATGAAGCAGATGGTAAATCTGAATCAGCAGTGGTTTATGCAGACGCTGCTTGACCGGAAAGACCGGATGAGTATGTACTCAGGGCTGGAGGTAAGAGTGCCATTTTGCGACCATCGCATTGCGGAATATCTGTACGGTGTACCCTGGGAATTTAAGGACTATCGGGGCAAGGAGAAGGGCTTGCTGCGCTATGCAATGACCGGAATTTTGCCGGAGGAGGTGCTGTGGCGAAAGAAAAGCCCGTACCCCAAGACCTTTGACCCGCTGTATAACCAAGCGGTCAGCGCAAGGCTGGAATCGCTTTTGCAGGAGAAAGATACGCCCTTGTTCCAACTGGTGGACCGGGATGCGGCGAAGCAGCTCCTGACGGCAGAATACGCCTGGCCCTGGTATGGGCAGCTGATGAAAGTGCCGCAGACAATCTGCTATTTGCTGCAGATCGACGCTTGGCTCAGGCAGTATCACATCGACCTGCTTTGGTAAAAACTTGTTGCATTGGTATGCTTTCTTCGCTATAATGATAGATACCTACAAAAGGAGGGAAGCGTATGACCTACAAAGAAATCCGACACGATGAAGCAATCAAGACCTATATCCGGCAGGCAGATGCGTCTCTGGAAGCGCTGGAATACACCGAGCATAGCTTCCCCCACGTCAGCCGTGTGGCGGAAATTGCAGGCGATATTCTGCAGACGCTGGGCTATCCCGAGCGGGATGTGGAGCTTGCCCGGATCGCCGGCTATCTGCACGATATCGGCAATTTGGTCAATCGGGTGGAGCACAGCCAAAGCGGTGCGCTGATGGCATTCCGTATCCTGGATAAGCGGGGTTTTCCGCCGGAGGAGATATCTCTGATCGCCACCGCCATCGGCAATCACGATGAGGGCACCGGCGTGCCGGTGAATCCCATTGCGGCAGCGCTGATCCTGGCGGATAAGACCGATGTTCGCCGCAACCGTGTCCGGCCCAAGGATATGAGCCGCTTCGATATTCACGATCGGGTCAACTATTCCGTCACCCGCTCGGAGGTCAAGATTGATGATGATCATACTGCGCTGCAGCTTCGACTGACGATTGATACTGAGGTCAGCCCGGTGATGGACTATTTCGAGATCTTTATGAGCCGGATGATTTTGTGCCGTCAGGCGGCGCAGCGGCTGGGTCTGCAGTTCCAACTGGTCATTAACGAGCAGAAAATGATATAAAAAAGGATGCACGAAAGTGCATCCTTTTTATTTTACAAAACCTTGGAAAGAAAATCCTGCAGACGGGGATGGGTGGGGGTGCGGAAAATCTCTTCAGGCGTGCCCTGCTCCAGAATTTGGCCCTCGTCCATAAAGAGGACTCTGTCGCCGACTTCCCGGGCGAAGCCCATCTCGTGGGTGACCACGACCATGGTCATACCGGCGTGGGCCAGCTCCTTCATAACCTCCAGAACTTCGCCAACCATTTCCGGATCCAGCGCGGAGGTGGGCTCGTCAAAGAGCATCACTTCCGGCTCCATCATCAACGCCCGGACAATGGCGATACGCTGCTTCTGTCCGCCGGATAGCTGGATGGGGTATGCACCGGCACGGTCAGCCAGGCCGACACGGGCCAGCAGGTTCAAGGCCTTTTCCTTGGCCTGGTCTTTGGGCATTTTCAGCACCTTAATGGGTGCCAGGATCATATTGTCCAAAATGGTCTTGTGGGGGAAGAGGTTAAAGTGCTGGAACACCATACCCATCTTCTGACGGTGCAGATTGATATCCACCTTTTGCTTCTTGCCGTTTTCGTCGATAAAGCTCTTCTTGGTGATGTCGATATCGTGGAAGAAAATCGAACCGTCGGTGGGGATCTCCATCAGATTCAGGCTGCGCAGCAGGGTGGACTTACCGGAGCCGGAGGGGCCGATGACCACTACCACTTCGCCTGCGTGAATATCTACGGATACATCGTCCAGGGCCTTGATGGCGCCTTTATTATAATGCTTTCTCAGGTTTTTTACCTGCAGCAGTTTATCGCTTGTCGCCACGGCTCATTCTCCTTTCAAAGTATGCAATAATCTTAGAGGTGGGGAAGCACAGACAGAAGTACACTGCGGTTGCCACCAGCAGCGGCTCCATTACGATGTAGTTGGCGCCTTGCACAGCGGTCACAGCGAACATCAGATCCTGCACGCCGATGGTGTAGGTGATGGAGGATTCCTTGATGATAACGACGAATTCGTTGGCGATGGCAGGCAGGATGTTCTTGATGGCCTGGGGCAGAATGATATGTACCATGGTCTGCGTTTTGGTCATACCCAGGCTTCGGGCAGCCTCATTCTGGCCGCCGTCGATGGACTGGATGCCGCTGCGGATAATCTCACACAGATAAGCGCCGGAGTTCATACCCAAAGCAACAACGCCGGGGATGAAACGGTTTGTCTTTAAGAAACCAAACATTGTAAAAGAGGGTAGCTCGATCAGCTTGCCAAATACGCCGTGGTAGATAATCAGGATCTGCACCAAAACAGGTGTAGAACGGAGAATCTCAACATAGGCAGTTGCCAAAAAGGAGATGGGGTTGAATTTGCTGATAGCGATCAGGACACGATTGTTGCGGATCCGACCGTTCTTGCCGTAGGCCAGGAAGCGAAACGGCCGCATGTCGGTCATACGCATAATAGCAAGCAGGATGCCCAGCACAAAGCCAATGGCCACCGTAAACAGCGCCAGCATAACTGTGGTGAAGATGCCCTGCTCAATTAGCTTAAGATAGCGGAAGGTCTTCTCAAAACCCTGCGCAGTAATAAAATTGTTCATTGTAATTTCCTTTCCATACACACCAAATTCCTCCCCGGTTAAGGGGAGGAATGGTGAAGGATATATTATTCCTGAGGCTTGCCGTCTTCGCCCAGGAGGCCTTCGTACTTGTCGCCGGTAGCCAGCTCCAAAGCCTCGTCAACATAGGTGGCGAAGGTGCCGTCGTCGATGCACTTGTTCAGAGCTTCGTTGACGTACTTCAGCAGGTCAGCGTTGCCCTTCTTGACGCCGATGATATTGCCGTCATCATCGTAGGGAACTTCACAGACGATGTGCAGATCGGGGTAGTTGGCCTGGTAAGCAACAGCGACGTCCCATTCAACATAAGCGCCGTCAACCTTGCCATTAACCAGCTCGGCAACGATGTCAGTAGCCTTGACCAGGTTGATGAGGGTAGCATTGGGGCTGTACTGAGCAGCCAGATCGTTCTGGATGGTACCGGTCTGAGCAGCGATCTGGAATTCAGCGCTGTTGGTGGAAGCCAGGTCGGTGAACTTGGAAGCATTGGCCTTGGTGGTAATGAAGGCCTGCTTGCCGCCATAGTACATATCGGAGAAATCCATGGAGTCCTCACGATCGGGATCGGGGGACAGACCAGCCATTGCCAGGTCAGCGGTGCCGGCAGCCATCTCGGTGATGATGCCGTTGAAGTCCATGGGGACAACATCCAGGGTCAGGCCCAGGTAATCAGCGATGTACTTTGCCAGAGCCATATCGAAGCCTGCCAGGGTGGGGTTGCCATCCTTATCGAGGGAGTAGAACTCATAGGGAGCGTAGTCAGGGGAGGTAATGACGGTCAGGGTGCCTTCCTTGACGGTGGTCAGGTTGAACTTGTTCTCGCTGGGACCGGTGGGCTCTTCCTTCACGCAGCCGGTGAACATAGTCATCAGCATCAGGGCGGCCAAAACAATAGCAATAATCTTTTTCATTTTCGTGTTCTCCTTTACAAGTGGGTTTGGGTTGGTTTTGTTTGGATGTATGCATTATAGCGCGCATATTATTCATAGTCAACTGTTAATAAAACCAAATGTAGATTAAAAAATACAGCATAAAGCGTGCAATATGTACAATTTGCAGGGAAATTTATGAATATATGTATACAATTGGTTGTATATATTACAGTATATTATGCATAAAAAGCGCAAAAAAGCTGCCCGCAGGTCAAATGCGAGCAGCTTATGTTATTTACTTAAGTCTTTGATGACCTCACCGGCCATAATCAGGCCCGCAACACCGGGCACAAAGGAATTGGAACCGGGGGTGGAGCGGCGGGAAGAGCCTTCCCGTTGAGGCTCTAAAGGATCGTTGGGATCTTCCGTCGGCGTCAGGGGCAGTTCCTTGGAATAGACCACCTTGACACCCTTAATGCCTCGCTTGGCACATTCCTTGCGCATGATCCGGGCCAAGGCACAGCCAGAGGTTTTGGAAATATCCGCAACCAAGAAGCCGGTGGCATCCATTTTGTTGCCCGTGCCCATACAACTGATGACCTTTGTGCCGGCGGCCTTTGCTTGCGCAATCAGCGCCAGCTTGCCGGTAACGGTGTCGATGGCGTCCAATACATAATTATATTGTGTAAAGTCAAATTGATCCGCTGTTTCCGGCAGGTAGAAGGTCTTATAGGTGCGCACTTTGATTGATGGGTCGATGTCCCGGATTCGCTTGGCGGCGATATCCACTTTATATTCACCGATGCTGGAATGGGTGGCCAAAATTTGGCGATTCAAATTGGTCAGGCTTACGGTATCATCATCGATCAGATCAATATGACCGATGCCGGCCCGTGCCAGTGCCTCTGCTGCATATCCGCCTACACCGCCCAGCCCGAACAGCGCGATATGCGCGTTTCGCAGCTTTTCCATACCGTCATTGCCAATTAAAAGCCGGGTGCGGGAATACTGGTCCGCCATAGCGCACCTCCTTTTCTTTTTCTTTTATGGTATCACGGCTGACGCGTTACTGTCAATGTGGAAAAATGGGGCAGGGGAGTTCTATTTTTACTTACTGGGACATACCCTTAGGTAGACCATGGCAGGAGCTGTCCTCCTGCCGGATGAGGAGGCTGGCTATGGAAAACATTTATGCAAGACTGGCCGCCAGAACCGGCGGTAATATTTATGTGGGTGTGGTTGGTCCTGTGCGGACCGGAAAATCCACCCTGATCAAGCGGATTATGGAAGAATTGGTGATCCCCTGTATCGAAGAGCCCTTCCGGGCAGAGCGGGCAAGGGATGAGCTGCCCCAAAGCGGCTCCGGCAGAACGATTATGACCTCCGAGCCCAAATTCGTACCGGAGGAGGCGGTGGAGATCTCGCCGGATGGCAAGGCAAAGCTGCGGATCCGGATGATCGATTCCGTAGGCTATATGATCCCCGGTGCGGTGGGCGCTGAGGAGGATGGCAATCCCAGAATGGTGACTACACCCTGGTTTGACCACGAGATATCTATGACGGAAGCGGCAGAGCTGGGCACGCAAAAGGTGATGGATGAGCATTGCTCCATCGGTTTGGTGGTGACAACCGACGGCACCATTACCGATATTCCCCGGGAGGATTATGTGGAGGCAGAGGGCCGTGCCATCCGGGATATGCAGGCGACGAAAAAGCCGTTCCTGGTGGTTATCAACTCTAAGAATCCCTATTCTGATGAGGCAAAAGCGGTAAAGGCGGCGCTGAAGGAGCGCTATGGCGTGGATGCTGCCATTGCGGATTGCCAGGCGATGGATAAAGATGGCATCGCCAGGCTGCTACAGGCGCTTTTGTATGCGTTCCCCATGCGGGAGCTGCGGATTCACCTGCCCCGGTGGATGGATGCGCTGGAGGCAGAGCATCCTGTGAAGGCGGTGCTGTACGAAGCGCTGCGGAAAATTGCGGAGCAGATCGCCACTTTGGGGCAGGCGGAAACGGCATTGGGACAGCTAAAAGATTTGGAACAGGTGCAGGATTCGGCTGTGCGGTCTGTAGATGCCGGCAGTGGCAAGGTCAGCTGCGTGATTACCTTCCCGGAGGCGCTGTTTTACGAGATCCTCAGCAGCCACACCGGTCTTGCCATTCAAAATGATGCCCAACTGATGGAACAGCTGATCCAGCTGAGCCAGGTCAAGCAGGAGTATGATAAGATATCCGATGCGCTTTCTGCGGTCAAGGCTACCGGCTATGGCGTGGTGATGCCCACAGCGGCGGAAATGACCCTGGAGCCGCCACAGATGCTGCGCAAAAACGGCTCTTTTGGTGTCAAGCTGAAAGCCGGCGCGCCTTCCATTCACATGATCCGGGTGGATATTGACACGGAGATCAGCCCAATGGTAGGGGGTGAACAGCAATCCCAGGATCTGATCCGGTACTTAAGCAGCGAGGATCCCGACAAGCTGTGGGAAAGCAATATTTTTGGCAAATCCGTCTATGAAATGATCCGCGAGGGCCTGACCGCCAAGCTGGTGGGGCTGCCGGAGGATGTAAGAGGAAAGTTCCGGGGCAGCCTGACCCGGATCGTCAACGAGGGTGCTACGGGCCTGATTTGTCTGATTTTGTAAAAAAGCATTCCCTGCCGTTTCCGGCAGGGAAATTTTTTGTAAATATCCGTGATTTTTCCTTTACCTGACGGAAAAGGTATGATAGAATGAAAATACTATACTAAAATCCACCGTTACAGAGGAATTGCTATGAAATTACCGGAAATGAAAAACAAAAAATGGAATTATTTGGCTTGGTCCTTCTTCCTGCCGCTGGTAGGGTTGCTGATCATGCTGTGGGCCGGCGACTATATCCCCTTCGGCGAGACCAAGACGATGCTGTATTCGGATATGTGGCACCAGTATTATCCCTTCTTTGTGAATTTCCGGGATGTGTTGCGCAGCGGCAATTCCCTGGTGTATAACTGGAGCATTGGCACCGGCCTTGATTATTTGGGCCTCATCGCTTACTATTTGGGCTCTCCGCTGAATCTGATCAGCGTGATTCTGCCTGATAGCTGGGTGCTGCCCTGTTTTGAGCTGCTGCTGCCCCTGAAGCTGAGCCTGGCATCTTTGTTCTTCGCTATTTTCCTGAAGAAGGCTTTTGGCAGAAACGACCTGTCCCTGCCGCTGTTCGGCTGCTTCTATGCGCTGTGCGCCTGGGCGCTGAACTACCATTGGAACATTATGTGGCTGGATACCTTTGCGCTGCTGCCGCTGGTGATCCTGGGTATGCTCAAACTGCTGCGGGAGAGAAAATTTATTCTCTATACCGTAACGCTGTGCCTGTCCGTTGCCATTAACTATTATATTGGATTCTTTACCTGTATTTTTGTGCTGCTGAGCTTTATCTGCTATCAGGTAAGTCATTGCAAGAGCATCAAGCGGCTGGGTATGGACTTCCTGCTGATGGGCGTATTCACGGTGTTTGCCATCGGTATGACGGCATATATGACGCTGCCGGCAATTTCTGCGCTGCAGGATACCTATTCCAGCGTGAACTCCTTCCCGGATTATTTTAACCTGAATATTGCGGACTATTGGAAAACCTACGATGCAAGAAAGGCCTGGGAAGCCTATGAAGCAGCCAAAGAAGCCGGTCAAAGCGGCTTGGGTGAGTTGTGGACGAAGGCTTGGGATATGTCCTGGCCGCTGATTTGGGGCGCAGCCAAGCAGGTGGCCGGCAATATGGCCGGTGGCCTTGAGCTGAGCATCGTGGCGGCAGACGCAATGCCCAATCTGTACTGTGGCGTCGGCACAGTTATGATGGCATTCCTGTTCCTGACCTCCAAGCAGGTCAAGATTCGGGAAAAGCTCTGCTGCGTATTGATGCTGCTGTTCCTCATTTGCAGCTTCATTTTCCGGCAGTTGGATTATATTTGGCACGGCTTCCACTTTACCAATATGATTCCGTACCGCTTCAGCTTCCTGTATAGCTTTGTGCTGCTGTATATGGCGTATCGGGCATTTGTTCTGTGGCGCTTCTTCAAGCCCTGGAAGGTGCTGGTGGCCGGCGGCCTGAGCATTTATCTGTTCCTGGAACTGGGCAATTTGGAAGACCCCGTATTCCTGGCTTACAATTCCATCTTCATTTTGCTGTATCTGCTGATGCTGCTGTATGCTGTGCTGGATATGAAGAAACCCAAGGGCAACAAGGAACTGCGGGAATTCGTTACCGAGCGCAGACAGAGAAGAAACTATGCCAGCATCGGTCTGGCAATCGTGATGGTGCTGGAAATCGCAATGAACCTGGTGAATTTCAGTACGAAATTCCCCTATACCGATATTGCCACCTATCCCAAGAATGATAAGCAGGTGCAAAACGTCATCAAGTATATGAAGCAGGATGATGATCTGTTCTACCGCACCGAGGTCACCCACAGCCAAAGCCTGAACGACGGCTCGCTCAATGGCTACAATGGCATTACTACCTTTACCAGCTCTGCCAATGTCAACGTGACCAACTTTATGAAGTATATGGGTCAGGCGGCTCAGGATAACTATAATCGCTATTGCTTCGAAGAAAGCTCTCCCGTTGTCAATCTGTTCCTGAATTTGAAATATATGATCGAGCGGGACGGTCAGGTAGAGGAGAACCGGTATTTCAAGACCAAGTACCGCAATGATGATGTATATCTGCTGGAAAACCAGGCGTATCTGCCCCTGGGCTTCCTGGCGCAGGAGCAGCTGGCGGATTTCAATTTCTACAAAGCGGGCAATCATTTCCTGTTCCAAAACGAGCTGTTCCGGGCTGCTACCGGCATTTCTGAGGATGTTTGGCAGATCCTTCCGGATTCGTGCATGACGCTGCAGAAATGGTCTGCCAATGTGACACAGACCGGTGCCAACGGCTATGTAGCCTATGATCAGGGCGCCACCGGATCCTGGGTGTCCTATTACTTCAAATCCACCGCTGATGGCTTTGCTTGCCTGGACCTGGATCTTTCTGCCAGAAATCAGATCACCGTTTGGAAGAACGGAAAAGAACTTTACGCAGAGACCCTGGGATTGCCGCAGACCCTGGCATTTGCCGATGTGCAGGTCGGTGACGAGATCCGTGTGGATGTATGGTGCCGCCCCAATGAAAACGGCACGATGTATGTCCGCGTCGGTGTCCTGGATGACGATATTTTCCAGGCCGGTTATAACATCCTGAATGCATCCACTTTGGAACTGACCGAGTTTAAGGATACCAAGGTGGAAGGCACCATCAATTGTAACCGTGACGGCCTGCTGTACACCTCTATTCCGCAAAATGGCAACTGGCACGTTTATGTGGATGGTGAGGAAGTGGAAGCCAAGCTGGTTGGCGATGCGATGATCGCGGTTGACCTGACCGCAGGCCAGCACGAGATCGTATTCCGGTACAAAAATACGGCCTTTACTGCCGGCATCCTCGTTACCATTTTCTGCGCGCTGGCATTTTGGGGCATTGCCGCTTATGTGTATTACCCCGAGTACAAGCCTACTCTGGATAAATGGAAGGCGGCTTACGACCTGAAAAAGCGTCAGAAAGCCAACGCACAGAGAAGAAAGAACAAGAAAAAGTGATAAGACTTACGGGCGCACTGCTTTTGCGGTGCGCCCGACTTATTTTTACACTTATTGACAGCGAAAAACTACGGTGCTATAATGTTGTTCTAACGAAAAAGGAGGCAACTTCTATGGGTAAAATCAAAGCGTTTTTTAAGAAAAAGGACGTAGTTTTCTCCGGAAAGCGCTACGGAATCGATGCCTTGGGCGCAATGGCGCAGGGCTTGTTCTGCAGCTTGCTGGTGGGTACTATCCTTAAGACACTGGGTCAGCAGGCAGGACTTGCGTTCCTGGTGCAGGTGGGCGATTTCGCTTCCGCAATGAGCGGCGCAGCTATGGCTGTGGCCATCGGCCTGGCGCTGAAGGCGCCTGCATTGGTGCTGTTTTCCCTGGCCACGGTTGGCTATGCTGCCAATGCGATTGGCGGTGCCGGCGGCCCTTTGGCGGTGCTGGTAATTGCAATCGTTGCAGCCGAATGTGGCAAGCTGGTGTCCAAGGAAACGAAAATCGATATTTTGGTGACCCCCATCGTCACTATCCTGGTGGGTGTCGGCCTGGCGGTGCTGATTGCGGAGCCCATTGGTAAGGCGGCTATGGCTGTTGGCGATGCTGTTAAGTGGGCAACCAATCAGCAGCCCTTCCTGATGGGCATTTTGGTGTCTGTGATTATCGGCATTGCGCTGACGCTGCCTATCAGCTCTGCGGCTATTTGCGCTGCGTTGGGCCTGACAGGCCTGGCAGGCGGCGCTGCCGTTGCCGGCTGCTGCGCACAGATGGTGGGTTTTGCCGTGATGAGTTTCAAGGAAAACCGCTGGGGCGGTTTGGTGGCCCAGGGCGTTGGCACCAGTATGCTGCAAATGCCCAATATCATCAAGAATCCCCGGATTTGGATTCCGCCTACGCTGGCGTCTGCCATTACAGGCCCCATCGCCACCTGCATTTTCAAGCTGGAAATGAACGGCGCACCCGTTTCCTCCGGTATGGGTACCTGCGGCTTCGTGGGTCAGATCGGCGTGATCACCGGCTGGGCGGATAAAACGGTTACGGCAATGGATTGGATCGGATTGGTGCTGATCTGCTTCGTGCTGCCTGCAGTCCTGAGCTGGGTGTTCTGTGAAATTCTGCGCAAAATGGGCTGGATCAAGGAAAATGACTTGAAACTGAATCTGTAAAATAAAACGCAGGTGCATCGCACCTGCGTTTTCTCTTGCATTTGCGGCGCTTTTGCGGTATGATATAAAAAGGAAAGAAGGGTGATTTTATGGAAAAGATAACCAGCTTTACCATTGACCATATCAAGCTGCAGCCGGGTCTGTATGTTTCCCGGAAGGATAAAGTAGGCGCAGAAACGCTAACTACCTTTGACCTGCGGCTGACCAGCCCCAACGACGAGCCGGTGATGAACACCGCCGAGATCCACACCATCGAGCATCTGGCGGCAACCTATCTGCGCAATGAGCCGACCTGGCGGGATAAGGTGCTGTATTTTGGACCTATGGGCTGCCGTACCGGCTTCTATTTGCTGCTTAATGGGGTTTATCAATCTGAGGATATCGTGACATTGCTGCTGGATTGCTTCCGCTTCATCGCGCGGTTTGAGGGCGAGGTGCCCGGCGCCAGCGCAAAAGACTGCGGAAATTATCTGGATATGAATTTGCCGATGGCAAGATTTTGGGGCGCAAAATACGCTGCGCTGCTGGAAAAAATTACGCCTGACCGGTTGGTATATCCCGAATAAGGAGAAGATTCTATGAAGCTTGGAATTATCGGCGCTATGGATGTGGAAGTGGCGCTGCTGAAAGAAAATATGACGGGTGTAACTGCTGCTGTGCACGCCGGTTCTGACTATTTCGAGGGCAGACTCGCAGGCGTGGATGCGGTGGTGGTCCAATGCGGCGTGGGCAAGGTCAATGCAGCGCTGTGCGCACAGATTTTATGCGATATTTACGGCGTGACCCATCTGGTGAACACCGGCATCGCAGGCTCGCTGTGCGCCGATTTGGATATTGGCGACCTGGTGGTAAGCCGGGATGCCATCTACCACGATTTTGACATCACCTATTGGGGCAGAGCCATTGGCGAAGTGCCGGGGATGGGTGTAACCGCATTCCCTGCGTATGAAGAAATGATGGCCGCTGCTTATGCTGCGGCTGAGGGCGTCAATCCCGGTCATACAAAAATTGGCCGCATCGCCAGTGGCGATCAATTTGTCTGCAATCAAGAAAAGAAGGACAAAATTATTGCGGATACCCAGGCGATCTGCACAGAAATGGAGGGCGCAGCCATCGCCCATACAGCGTATCGCAACGGTGTGCCTTTTGTGATATTGCGTGCCATCTCCGATAAGGCAGATGACAGCGCCGAAATGGACTATCCCACCTTCGAGGCCATCGCCGCAAAGCGCTGCGCTGAGGTGACGATAGCGCTGGCACAAAAGTTACAGGAAAAGGCGGAAAGGAATTGATTTCAGACGCCAAATGTGGCATAATACAAGGTAATGTATTGCGCTTAGAAAGGAAGTGATCGTATGGCAAAGCCTTTGGTTGCCATTGTAGGCAGACCCAATGTGGGCAAATCCATGCTGTTCAATAAGTTGACCGGACACCGGACTTCCATCGTGGAGGATACCCCCGGTGTCACCCGGGACCGGATCTACGGGGAGTGCGAGTGGTGCGGCAGGACCTTCTCTATGGTGGATACCGGCGGTATCGAGCCGGGTACGGAAAACGATATGCTGAAGTTTATGCGCCGCCAGGCAGAGATTGGCATCGAGCTGGCAGATTGTATCATTATGGTGGTGGACGTTCGCTCCGGCGTGACGGCGGCTGACCAGGATGTGGCCACGATGCTGCGCAAATCCCGCAAGCCCGTGGCGCTGGCGGTGAACAAGTGTGACTCCATCGGTCAGATAAATCCCGATGTGTATGAATTCTACAGCCTGGGCATCGGTGATTTGTTTGAGACCTCCGCTGTTCACGGTCACGGCACCGGCGACCTGCTGGATTGGGTGCTGGAGAACATTCCCGAAGAGGAAGAAGAGGAAGAAGAGGACGAGATCATCAAGGTGGCCATCGTGGGCAAGCCCAATGTGGGCAAGTCCAGCCTCCTGAACCGGATCCTGGGCGAAGAGCGTGTCATCGTTTCCGATGTGGCTGGTACCACCCGGGATGCCATCGACTCCTTCTTTGAAAATGAGAGCGGAAAATACTGCTTCATCGACACCGCCGGTATGCGCCGCAAGAGCAAGGTGGATGATCTGATCGAAAAGTATTCCAATATGCGCACCATCAATGCCATTGAACGCTCCGATGTGTGCCTGATCCTGGTAGATGCCAATGACGGCGTCACCGAGCAGGACACCAAGATCGCAGGTCTTGTCCACGAGGCAGGTAAAGCTGCCATCATCGTGCTCAACAAGTGGGATGCGGTGGAGGATAAGCAGACCAATACCATGCGGGATAAGGAAGCAGATGTCCGCAACGGCCTGAGCTATATGCTGTATGCGCCGGTGGTGTTCCTGTCAGCGCTGACCGGTCAGAGAGTGGATAAGCTGTTCCAGGTGATTCAGGATGTCCACGCACAGAATACCAGCCGCATCACCACCGGCGCGCTCAACAGCGTGCTGGCAGGTGCTACCGCCCGTGTGCAGCCGCCTACGGATAAGGGACGCCGGCTGAAGATCTACTATATGACCCAGGCCAGCACCAAGCCGCCCCATTTTGTTATTTTCTGCAACGATGCCCGGCTGTTCCATTTCTCCTATCAGCGGTATTTGGAGAATCAGATTCGGGAAGTGTTTGGCTTGAAGGGTACACCTGTTCGTATCACCATTCGCCAAAAGGGCGATAAGGAGGAATAAAGTATGTGGTTGCCTATTTTGGTTGGCATACTGACCAGCTATCTGCTGGGGAACCTTAACGGCGCTGTGTGTATGTCTGCACTGCTGCATGATGATGTACGCTCCCACGGCAGCGGCAATGCAGGCCTTACCAATTTTGTCCGCAACTACGGCGCCGGTAAAGCGCTGGGCGTAGTGCTGATCGATGCGGGTAAGGCGGTGCTTGCCTGCCTGACCGCCGGCTTGCTGCTGAAGCCCTATGGCTGCTATGCTACCGGCGCTGCCATCGGCGGACTTGCGGTGATGCTGGGGCATACCTGCCCGGCGCTGCTGGGCTTCCGGGGGGGTAAGGGCATCCTGAGCGGTCTGTTTATTGCGCTGATGCTGGATTGGCGCATTGCGGTGCTGATTTTGGCTGTATTTGCCCTGATCTATGTACTGAGCGGATATGTTTCGCTGGGCTCTGTGATTGCCGCAGCTACCTTTGGTGTTGGCCTTGCGGTTTCTTATTGGGGCAACTGGCCGGTGGTTGCGTGCAGCCTCGTGATGGGCGCGCTGGCTGTGTTTATGCATCGGGGCAATATTGTCCGCCTGGTCAACGGCACAGAGCGGAAAACCAATTTGTTTAAGAAAGGGAAGAGCGAATGAAGGTTGCAGTAGTCGGCAGCGGCGCCTGGGGCACAGCCCTGGCAATCCGCTTGCAGAAAAATGGTCACCAAGTCACAATGTGGACATTCGAAACAGAGCTGATCGACCAAATGCGCTCCAAGCATAAAAATCCCCGGCTACCCAATGCGGTACTGCCGGAGGAAATGGAAATCAGTGGCGATTATGGCTGCGTTTCCGGCTGTAAGATCGTGGTGGTTGCTTGCCCGTCTTTCCCCATCCGCAGCGTTTGTCGGGGCATTGCGCCCTATCTTGACGAGGATGCCGTGCTGGTGTCCGTTGCCAAGGGCATTGAGGAGGGTTCGCTGCTTCGTATGAGCCAGGTGGTGCAGCAGGAGACCGGCAAACCCGTTGTGGTGCTGACCGGCCCCAGCCACGCAGAAGAGGTGGCTGTAGACATCCCCACCGGCCTGGTGGCGGCCTGCGAGGACCGCACTTTGGCCGAGCTGGTGCAGGATGCCTTTATGTCCGATGCCCTGCGTGTCTATACCAGTCCCGATACTGTGGGCGCAGAGCTGGGCGCGGCGCTGAAGAATGTGATCGCTCTGTGCGCCGGCGTTACCGACGGCCTGGGCTATGGCGATAATACCAAGGCAATGCTGATGACCCGAGGCCTGACGGAGATTGCCCGCCTGGGCGTTGCGTTGGGCGCCAATAAGGACACCGTTGCCGGTCTTTCCGGCGTGGGCGATCTGATCGTTACCTGTACATCCATGCACTCCCGTAACCGCCGTGCCGGCATCCTGATCGGCCAGGGCAAGATGCCGCAGCAGGCGATGGACGAGGTCGGCGCTGTGGTGGAAGGCTACTATGCTACCAAGTCTGCCTATCAAATGGCCAGGAAACTGAATGTGGAAATGCCCATTATTCAGGCGGCGCACGCTGTACTGTACGAGGGCAAGGAGGCCGCTCAGGTGGTTTCCGCGCTTCTGCACAGAAGCAAAAAACCGGAATCCGAAGACTCCGGCTGGCAATAAAAAACATAAACCTCCGGAATGGAAACATTCCGGAGGCTTTTTGTTGCGCCAGTCACAAAATTGTGATAAGATGATAATTATAAAGAAGCAAAAAAGAGGAGGCAGAAAATGAAAAGATTATTATGTGCGGTGCTGGTTTTGGTGACGCTGATCGGTATCATGCCAAACTTGGTTTTGACCCCGGCAAGTGCTGCCGAAGCAGAGCCCAGGTATTGCTATGAGGCAACGCCGGCGATCACGAAGGCTGCGTTTCAGTATTTGGACAAAATCTACATCGAAAAATTTCCTGAACTGGCCTTGGAGTACAGCTTTGGAAGCGGAAAAGACAAAAAGACACTGAAAGCACAGGCAACGAAAATCGTCAGCGGAATCGAAACAGATGAAGCGAAGGCAAACGCGATTGTTGACTGGGTCACAGCCAAGATCGAGTATGTTTCCTATATGTCCGGCGAGGCTGAATATTTTGCGATCGATACTTATTACGAAAAGAAAGGCAACTGCCTGGGCATTTCCCAGCTGATCGTCCAGCTTTGCCGCCTGAGCGGTATCAAGGCAGTAATGTGCTGCGGTACCCGGGGCAATATGAAGGAATATGTCACACTGGAAAATAGAGAAATGGATCACGCCTGGGTTATGATCCACTATAACGATGCCTGGCATCTGTTTGACCCGCTGTTCTCTGTTTACGGCGAAACAAGCAAATCCTATATCGCCAAATGGTATTTCATAGATTTCATTGAGGGCGTTTCCCCTTATGTGAAGAAATATGCAGATTACATCAACTACGGCGATGCCATTTTCTATATTGACGGCAGATTTATGCACTACAAAAACGGTATCCCGGCAAGCGATTATTGGGGAATGGGCGCTGAGGGCGGTACGGCCGTGAACTGGGCGCTGCCTTACTATACGCTGAACCGGTATGACAACAAGCACGGCACCGGCTATGACGGCTATGAATATGTGGAAAATCCCTCCAGAAAAGACTCGATGATCAACGATGAGTGCTTTTCCAACGGCTGGGTCACGTATGGCGCTGATATGTGTTATACAAGAGCAAACGGCATTAGGGCGGGATCTACCTTCAAGACGGAGGATGGCGTATGCTACTATCTGCCGTTTATGTCATCGGCCGTGATTATGCCCGGAAAATCCACGGATTACACATTTACCGACGGCTTCCCAACAGTAATGAAGGGATCAACACTGAAGCTGATGCCTACTTGGGTGGAGTCAGAGCTGGCAGGCGGCAAAGTGATTGTATGGGAGTCCCAGACACCTGATACTGCAACAGTTTCACAGGACGGTAAGATCACGGCGCTTGCCGATGGCTATGCTTGCCTGCTTGTTTCCTCCAAGGATGCGGCAGATGGCGATGTCCATTATATGGCCTGCTTTATAGAGTTTTATATTGCCTCCGAGGAGAGAACGGTAAAGTATTCCTCCAATATCAGCGCATCCGGCTGCGACATCAAGCTGTCCAAAACCTCATATTCCTACGATGGCAAGGTGAAAACACCCACGGTAACTGTTAAAAATGCAGCGGGCAGAACGCTGAAAGAGGGAACAGATTATACCGTGACATATGCAAGCGGCAGAAAGAATCCCGGCACCTATAAGGTGACAGTGGAAATGAAGGGCGTCTATACCGGAACCAAGACCCTGAGCTTCAAGATCAGCGGCAAAGCCTCCGTCACAACCCAGCCCAAGACCCAGAAGGTGGAAGCGGGCGAAACTGTCAAGTTTGCGGTTAAGGCAACGGGCTATGGTCTGAAGTATCAGTGGCAGTCCTCTACCAACGGAAAGACCTGGAAGAACTGCGTTTCCAGTTCTGCAAAGAAGGCAACCTTTACATTCACCGGCAAGACCAGCCACAGCAGCAATTATTACCGCTGCAGGATTACAGATGGCGATGGCAATGTGGTCTATACCGATACTGTTCGCCTGTATGTCTTGGGCATTACGGAGCAGCCGGTCAGAAAGACGGTGACCAAGGGCAAGACTGCCAAGTTCGAGGTTGAGGCCACCGGCGCAAGCAAGGTCTATCAGTGGCAGGTCTCCACCGATGGCGGCAAGACCTGGAAGAATTGTTCCTCCAGCTCTGCTAAGAAGGCCACCTTCACCTTCACCGGCAAGGATCGGCACGATGGCAACTACTACCGCTGCCGGATCAAAGATTCCGGCGGAAATACGGTATACAGCAGCAAGGTCAAGCTGACCGTAAAATAACAAGAAAACGGCAAGGAGAATTCTCCTTGCCGTTTTTTGCAAAAGCCTCGCTTGTGTAAAGGGGGCCTTGATCGGGCAATCGCAAGGGTCGCCCCTACAGGAAACCCTACAAAACACAAAAACGGCATTGCCGAAGCAATGCCGTAATGGTGGCAGAATGCATATCAGACAGCCCGCTCAACCTTGTTGGAACGGAGGCATCTGGTACAAGCATACACATGGCACGGAGTACCGTTGACAACCGCCTTGACACGCTTAACATTGGGCTTCCAGGTACGGTTGGAGCGTCTGTGGGAGTGGGAAACCTTAATGCCGAAGGTAACGCCCTTGCCACAATAATCACACTTAGCCATTCACTGCACCTCCTATCTCCATAATAATCTCAAAAATACCGCCTTTCGCAGGCGCGTTCATATGATACCAAACATTGCCGAAAAATGCAAGTGTTTTTTTCGATTTTTTAAAATTATATTGCTATTATTTCAAAATATAGGTATAATGGGGATATCTTAGGAAGGAGTGATCGCTTTGGACGAGATTTACAGCGTGCCTCTTGCCGAATTGGTTGAGGAATTTCATCTGGATATTGCCTACGAAGCGGCAGATTATGCTTCCATCCGCCTGACGGTGCAGGATGTTTCCAGACCCGGTCTGCAGGTGGCAGGATATTTTGACCACTTTGAGCCCGTGCGTCTGCAGGTTATGGGCAATGTGGAGATGAGCTATCTGGATAAGCTGTCTGCGGCAGAGCGGCTCATCACTTTTGACCGGCTGTTTTCCTATAAGGTCCCGGCACTGTTGATCGCCCGGGATATTCCGCCCTCTGCTGAGTGCATGGAGATGGCAAAGAAGCACAACATCACAGTGCTGCGCACCAAGCAATCCACCAGCACCATTATTTCTGATATTATCACGTATCTGCGGGCGGCTTTGGCGCCTCGCATTACACGCCACGGCGTGCTGATGGAGGTTTACGGCGAAGGCTTGCTGCTGATCGGCGAAAGCGGCATCGGTAAGAGTGAGACCGCTGTGGAATTGGTCAAGCGTGGTCACCGCCTGATTGCTGACGATGCGGTTGAGATTCGCAAAATCTCCAGCAATTCTCTGTCCGGCACAGCTCCTGCGCTGATCCGCAACTATGTGGAAATGCGTGGCATCGGCGTTATTAACGTGGCAAAGCTGTTCGGTATGGGCGCTGTTAAGGCAGAAAATGAGATCAATCTGGTGGTCAATATCGTGCCCTGGAACAACAATGTGGCCTATGACCGCTTGGGCGTGGAAGATAATTTTATGGAGATCCTGGGCGTAAAGATCCCGATGAACACCATCCCCGTTACCCCCGGCCGTAATTTGGCGGTGATTCTGGAGGTGGCGGCTATGAACAACCGTCAGCGGAAGATGGGCTATAACCCGGCGCTGGAGTTTACCGAGCAGATCAGCCGCCATTATGAGCAGAGCGCAGGGCAGGACGAATGAAAGAGTTTACCATCGGTCCCAATGATGCCGGCCAGCGATTAGACCGGTTTCTTGCCAAGGCTGTGCCGCTGCTGCCGGCTTCGCTGGCGCAGAAATATATCCGCCTGAAGCGGATCAAGTGTAACGGCGGCCGTGCCCAGCGGGATACCCGCTTGCAGACCGGCGATGTGCTGCAGCTATATATCAATGACGAATTTTTCGATAAGCCCCGGGAGGACAACGCGTATCTCACCGTTGCTACTCCGAAGCTGAATATCGTCTATGAGGATGATCAGATCATTTTGGTAGATAAGCGGCCCGGGCAGGCTGTCCACCCCCACGATGGCGCTGAGTATGGCAGAACGCTGATCGACCATATTCAGGCCTATCTGTATCAAAAGCGGGAATGGAGCCCCCGTGGTGAGAATGCCTTCACGCCGGCACTGTGCAACCGCATTGACCGCAATACCGGTGGCATCGTCATTGCAGCCAAAACCGCCGAAGCCCTGCGGGTGATGAACCAAAAGATCAAGGATCGCGAGCTGGACAAGCGGTATTTGGCAATTGTTGAAGGTACGCCCAGCCCCAAGGTGGGAAGCCTTCGGGGTTACCTTTTCAAGGATGCCAAGAAAAACCGGGTGTTCGTAACGGATACGCCTCAGGCCGGCGCAAAATCCTGCCAAACCAATTATCGTGTGCTGGCTTCCGCAAGGGGCTTGTCGCTGGTGGAGTGTGAGCTGATTACCGGCAGAACGCACCAGATCCGTGCCCAATTTGCCCACGCCGGACATCCTTTGCTGGGTGATGGCAAATACGGCAAGCTGGACAGACAATCCGGACGGAGCTTTCAGGCGCTGTATTCCTACAAACTGACCTTTACCTTTACCACCGAAGCCGGTGCGCTGAGCCATTTGAACGGCAAAAGCTTCCAGGTCAACGATGTGGACTTTGTAAAGGAATATTTCCCCGATGCGATGAAATAAAAAGCACCCCAGTGGGGTGCTTTTTTATGCTTCTTCGTAGGTAATGACCATACTGCCGCGGGGCTTTGAAATGGAAATTTCCAGGCCGGAAAGCAATTCTTGACCACTGTAAATTTCTTCCCAGGTGGTAAATTCTTCGTCGGTGAAGGTCAGGCGGTACTGCTTGCCGGGATCTACGGCATTGAAGGCGTAGATCATTGTGCTTTCGGCACTTTCCGGTCGGCGGAATATGTACATAGCACCGGAATCCGGCAGTGCCAGCTGGTAAGCGGTCCAAACGCTTTCGTCCAGCGTGGCTTCGGAAAGGGGATAGAAGTCACCGTTCCAGAAACGCTTCAGCCGCTGAACTTCGGCAACGCTCTTTCCAGCACGGTCGAAGTCGAAATCAGGGTCGAAAATAGCATAGTTGCAGGCGATGCCCTGGGTGGCGGTGGAGCGGACAGTATAGGCATCCGACTCCCAAATGGCGCAGGCGTGATAGGGGATATATTCGCTGAGTGTCAGAATTTGATTATGATTCCAAATGGTGTTGCGATATTCTTCACTGTCCGGATGGCAGCCGGTGTCGCTGCGCCACAGCGTTACGGAGCGCATACAGGTCTCCAAGTCCAACCGGCGACCACCACTGGCACAGTTGTCGATCAGCAGGTTGGGGAAGGTTTGAAGCAGCCGATCCCACAGCTTGTACATTCCGTCCACATATTTCATTTCCGTGATGCCCTTGCGGCCCTCGGTATCGTTTGTGCGCCAGAATACCAGCGCCTCCACATTGAAATCCTGCCGATAAATGTCGATGCCATACTCTTTGATAATGCGGATCAGGTTTTCTTCCATCCGCTGCCGCGCGCCATCATCACCCAGATTGATCAGTGTGTGGGGGAAGGTTTCGTTGAGCTTTAAGAGGTTGGGTTCGATTTCGTGCCACTCGGTTCCAATATCCGCCCGCTCCATCTCGAACCAGATCAAGAAGCGCATACCGTTTTTATGGGCATAGTCGGATACCGGCCGCAGACCGTTGGGGAAGCCTTCGCTGCAGGAGTAGTTGCCCACACCGCCGGCATAGCCCTTTGTAAACCAGGCGGCATCGATCCAGACGGTGTCGATTTGCCCAATCTTGGCAGCGGTTTCGATGGTACGCCGTTGCCCCTGCT
Source organism: Faecousia sp. (assembly GCA_045602725.1). GTDB lineage: Bacteria > Bacillota > Clostridia > Oscillospirales > Oscillospiraceae > Faecousia. The sequence continues at coordinate 29,008 of JAZSCE010000021.1, forward strand.
CGGTAGCCCAGCTGGCATCCAGAGTAAGATTACTGCCTGGTGCGTAGAAATACCGGTCAAAGCACTGCACAGCCACCGGAAGCTGGGGATCAGCGCCAAAGCGCTTTTTGGGAGAAAATTCCTCCCGCAGCGTGCGGCGAAAATCCCGCCTTGCGCTTGGAGCATCCTTGCCGTGGACGATCAGCACAGAGGGGAAACGGACTTCCTCACCGGGCAGCAAGTAAAAATCGCAGTCGCACAGACCGATCTGTACCCGGAAACCGGAATCGGTAGGGCAAATATCCTTGCTCCACTGACCGGTCCAGCCGATGGCAAAAACATCGGTCTTACCATCGTAGCTGAGGTCAAAGTAGGGGAAGCCGGTGGTGCAGGAGGGACGGCCGCCCTTGGGCTCTTCGTGATAGCATTCTGCCAGCGTAAAGTCAATGGGCATAAAGCTTTCCGCACCCTTGGAATCGCCGTGAAGGCTATGGTACTGCGGCTTTTGAATGGCGGGGAATTCCACATCCAGCGTTTTGACTGCGGTGATTTGGCCGGAGTTGGCTGCGCCGGTATTTTTGAGCCGCAATACGGCAAATTCCGCATTGTCACCGACGGCGCGGTATTGCAGATCGGCAACGATACCGTCAGCAACGGCCTGCTTACCGGGGGAGAGGATGATTTTCGTTCCGTTATAGCAAAGACTTCCGATAATGGACATAAGCGCTACCTCCATTTTTTTGAGATTATCACAGCAACAGTTAATAGTCAACAAGTAAAAAAGGAAAAAGAGGAAAGCGCAATTGCTTTCCTCTTATCATTTCCTGCCTTAGTCAGCCTTGGCGGCCAGGACCTGACGGCCATTGTAGGAACCGCAAGCCTTGCAAGCTCTGTGGGGCATAACGGGCTCACCGCACTTGGAACATACGGTAACGCTGGGAGCGGACAGCTTCCAGTTGCCGCCACGGCGCTTATCGCGACGGGCCTTGGATACTTTACACTTAGGGACAGCCATGGATGACACCTCCTTGATCAAACTGCTTTTGACAGCATTCGTTTATGGGTTTACTTCTCGAGAAGCTGCTTCAAAGCAGCGAAACGGGGATCCAGCTCCTTCTCGCAGATGCAGGGCTCGATGTTCAGATTTTTGCCGCAGCGGCAGCAAAGACCTTTGCAATCACGCTTGCACAGCAGTTTGGAATCAAAATTCAGCACGAAGATCGTGCGAACGATATCTTCCAAATCGGCGCTGTCTCCCTCTAAAGGGAACACGGTTTCATCTTCGTTTTCTTCATTACTCAACTCCGTAACCAGGACCACATCGACGGGAACGGAAACCTCCTGATCGAAAGGTGAGGCACAGCGGTCACAGATACCGTGAATGGTAGTGCTGATATTACCGGTCATTACCAAGACACCGGCGGTATTTCGCACCGCACCGGAAATCAGCACCGGCTCGGACACCGGATAGCTCTGACCGTACTGAAGATCACTCAGATCCACACTGGTGGAAAACGGAAGAGTCGCACCCGGGCAGTCGATTATACTGGACAGTCCCAGAAGCATACTTTCCCTCCTCTACGCAATCGTGCTTTCATATTATAATGGCTAATTGCCCATTTGTCAAACATTATTTTTCCTTTTTTCTGCACTTTTTCAATGGCAAAATCCACATATTTTCCTTTTCATTTCTCCCATTTTGTGGTATGATAAGCACATAAAATAAACGGGAGGAGCAAGCTATGCTTTCGATTGCCGAAATTCTGTCTCAGGAGCTGGGACAGAAGCAGGAATATATGGAAAATGTTATCGCACTGATCGATGAGGGCAATACCATTCCCTTCATCGCCCGGTACCGGAAAGAGATGCACGGCGCTATGGATGATACGGTGCTGCGCAATCTGCAGACAAGATTGGAGTACCTGCGCAATCTCCAGCAGCGCAAGGATGAGGTCAAGAAATCCATCGAAAATCAGGGGAAACTGACGGAAGAACTGTCAGCCGCCATTGATAGCGCCGTTACATTGGCGGAGGTGGAGGACTTATACCGCCCCTACAAGCAGAAGCGCCGCACCCGTGGCAGCGTTGCAAGAGAAAAAGGCCTGGAGCCTTTGGCGGCAGCGATCTTTGCCCAGGACGGACAAGACCCCGCTGTGCTGGCGGAAGCCTTTGTGGACCCGGAGAAGGGCGTGAATTCCGTCGAGGAAGCCCTTGCCGGCGCATCTGACATCATTGCTGAAGATCTTTCTGACGATGCTGCCATCCGCAAGAATTTGCGTGAACTGATGAATCGCAGAGCTGTGCTGGTCTGCAAGGCAGAGGACCCGGAGCAAGACAGCGTTTACCGGCTGTATTATGATTTCAGTCAGCCCATTTCCCGGCTGATGGATCATCAGATCCTTGCCATCAATCGTGGCGAAAAGGAAGGCTTCCTGAAGCCGAATGTGACGCTGCCCGGTAATGAAGGCGCAGCGCTGGTCTGCCGTGCGGCGCTGAAGCCCACTTTGCATATCAGCACCTTTGTCCGCAGTGCGGCGGAGGATGCCTACGAGCGGCTGATCTTCCCGTCATTGCAGCGGGAAATCCGCAGCGATCTGACAGATCGGGCTGCCAAGGGCGCCATCCGCAATTTTGCCCTGAATCTGAAGCCTTTGCTGATGCAGCCGCCGGTGAAGGGCTTTGTCACTATGGGACTTGACCCCGGTTACCGCAACGGCTGTAAGGTGGCGGTGGTTGACCCCACCGGCAAGGTGTTGGATACTGCGGTGGTATATCCGACCTTCAATGAGCGCAAGAAGCAGGAGGCAATTGTGGTGTTGTCCGGCCTGATGCGTAAGCATAAGGTCGTCCATATCGCCATCGGCAATGGCACCGCATCCCGGGAAACGGAAGCCATGACCGTGGAGATGCTCCGTTCTTTCCCCAATGCCAGCTATATGATCGTCAATGAAGCCGGCGCTTCCGTCTATTCCGCATCGCCCCTGGCGGCCGAAGAATTCCCGGATTATGATGTAAATCTGCGTAGTGCGGTGTCTATTGCCCGGCGTTTGCAGGACCCGCTGGCTGAGCTGGTGAAGATCGATCCCAAGGCCATTGGTGTTGGTCAGTATCAGCACGATTGCCCGCAAAAAGAGCTGGATGCAGCCCTGGGCGGCGTGGTTGAGGATTGCGTTAACGCAGTGGGTGTGGATGTAAATACGGCATCCAGGAGCTTGCTGGAGCAGGTTTCCGGTCTTACCGCCGCCACGGCGAAGAATATTGTTCTTTTCCGGGAGGAGAATGGCCCCTTTACCAACCGCGCGCAGCTGAAGAAAGTGCCGAAGTTGGGACCCAAGGCCTTTGAGCAGTGCGCAGGCTTCCTGCGTGTGCCGGAGAGCGCGGAGATCCTGGACAATACCGGCGTTCATCCCGAATCCTATGCTGCCGCCAAGAAGCTGATAAGCATTTTGGGCGCTGAGCTGGCGCAGCTGCCGGAAAGACTCCAAAGCTACGGCGTTGCCAAAGCTGCAGATGCGTGCGGTGTCGGCGAGCATACGCTGATCGACATTGCCAAGGAGCTGAGCAAGCCCGGTAGAGACCCCCGTGATGAGTTGCCTCAGCCCATTCTGCGCAAGGATGTGCTGGAGCTGAAGGACCTGAAGCCCGGCATGGAGCTGACCGGCACGGTGCGCAATGTCATTGACTTTGGCGTGTTTGTGGATATCGGCGTCCATCAGGACGGCCTGGTGCACATCTCCCAGGTGGCAAGCCGCCGGGTCAATCACCCCAGCGAGGTAGTCAAGGTGGGCGATACCGTTAAGGTTGTGGTGCTGGATGTGGACGAAAAACGCCAGCGCATCAGCCTTTCTATGAAGCAGGCAAAGAAATAACCGAAAGCACCGCTTCCCGTCGGAGGCGGTGCTTTTAATGACTAAAATGTTACGAAAGTATGCCGTTTTGGCGGCATATTGACATTTTTTGCGGTTTTTGGTATACTAACAGCGTATAAAGCATTCGACTTTAGTCTTTGACAGGAGAATGGATTATGAAACAGCGAACCAAAATTATGGTTGCGTTCTTGTGCATAGCGCTGCTTCTGACGGCTTGTAACAGTACATCGTCTGCCGCGGCAGAGAAAGAAGCACGCGAAAGCTATGCCCAGGCCATCGAAAATGTGGAGCAGGCGCCTGATCTGACCCTGGCGGTGGAGTATACCCTGAAGCGCACCGTAGATGGCGAAGTTTACAGCGAGAAAATGACAGAAACCGCAAGCTATCGTGGCTTGGGTACGGATAGTGCAGTGGCTTCTGTGAAGCAGCAGGTGGCATTTGGCCCCTATGAAACGCAGTACTGCGAATATTATCGCAAGGGTACAGCTTATTGCAAGACGGAGGATTCTGCATTCCGCACAAAAATGACAATGCAGCAGTTCCAAAGCCGTCAAATCCCTGCCGTTTTGCTGGATGCTGCGCTTTATCAGAGCGTGAAGGTGGAAAAAAACTTCGATGGTACCGTCATTACCTTTTCCGCACCGCAAAAGCTGGAACGCTGGGCGACGGACTACACCGGTGCGGTGCTGAGCAGCGCAACGGGAACGGTAACGCTTGATAAGGACGGGAAATTGGCAGGGTCTGCCTACACAGCGGAGTTTACCTGTGGCAAGACAAGCTATGCGCTGCAGGTCAAGGTAACCGTGAAGCAGGAAGCAGCCGAAGCTTTGGACGAAGACCTGGCAAGCATTCCGAAGAAATGCCCGGAACTGAATTATTTTGATGCGCCCCGCAAGATTCTGCAGGTGGTGGGCGATGTGTATACTGCCCAGGCTATGTCTGCTGAATATACCGAAACGGTCAACAGCGTGGCCTTTGCCCGCAAGCGCAGCCAAACCAGCACATTTGATATCTACGGTACGGGTGCGGACTTTATGGCGCAAAGCAGCTACGAGGTCATTAACACCGACTATTCCAACACCCCCTCCACCAATTCCGAGGTGGTGATCTTCCGGGATAATACCTGCACCTCCAGCCTCAATGGGGCTAAGCCTACGGTGCGTGAGGGCATCACGGCGGAAGCAATGCGCACATTCTGTGAGGATGCGGTGCTGGCGGCGCTGTTTACCCCCAATCATTTGCAAAATGCAACAATGACGGAGAAAAGCGGCCAGCTGCAGATTAAATTTACCGGAAATACTGCCTTTGCAGACAATCTGTGCAGCAGCATTTACTCTATTTTCAATGCCAATTTGGACACCTATGCGGAGTCCTACACCACACCCACAGCCGGGGGTTACCTGTGCATTGACAAGGCGACGGGTCTGCCCACAGCCCTGGGCATTGTGCTGGAGCGTGTCCACGTAGCTGGCGATGTTTCCTATCCGCTTACATACCAGCTGGATCAAACGATGCAGCTGCCCGGCAAGGATGCGTATAAGAACATTACCGGCGAAGCACAGCCGTAAATAACCAAAATAAAGAAACCGCTCGAGATGACTCGAGCGGTTTTTGTTATAGGATTTCTGTGATGGTGCCGCCGCCGACCACAATATCGCCGTCATAGAGCACGACGGCTTGACCCGGCGTCAGGGCTCGCTGGGGCTCATCAAAGACCACTTTTGCGAAGCCGTTCTGCTGGGGATATACTGTGGCGGGCTGCTCCGTCATACGGGACCGGGCCTTGGCGGTGACCCGGATTGGTGCGCTGAGACTGTCCATAGCGATCCAGTTCCAATCGTTTGCCAAAAGCGCAGAGCGATACAGCGCTTCGTTGGGGCCGACGGTAACGGTGTTTCTTTCCATATCCTTGGCGCAGACATACACTGGCTGACCCATCGCAAGATTCAGCCCCTTACGCTGACCCAACGTGTAGGCAACTGCACCCTTGTGGGTACCTACGGTATTGCCGTTTTGATCCAGGTAATTGCCGGCAGGATAGGCTTTTCCGGTGTAGCGCTGCAAAAACGCCAGATAATCGCCATCGGGGATGAAGCAAATATCCTGGCTGTCCCGCTTTTTGGCATTCAGGAAGCCCTGCTGCTCAGCAATACTTCTGGCTTCGGCCTTGGTCAGTTCACCAAGAGGGAAGCAGGTGTGCTGCAATTGGTGCTGCGTCATGGAGTAGAGGAAGTAGGTCTGATCCTTGGCTTCGTCCACTGCTTTGCGCAGCAGATACCGCTCGCCAAGCCGCTGAATCCGGGCATAGTGACCGGTGACGATGCAATCGCAGCCCAGGTTCAACGCACTTTGCAGGAACTTGCCGAATTTCAGGTGACGGTTGCACTCCACACAGGGGTTGGGGGTCAGGCCGGATTCGTAGCTCTCGGTAAAATGATCCATAACCTGGGTGCGAAAATCATCCGAGAAGTCCAGCACGTGGAAGGGGATTCCCAGCCGATCAGCCACAGCACCGGCGTCCGCAATGCTGGTGGTGTCGCAGCAGCCGGTATCCTGCCCGGTGTAAAGCTGCATTGTGGCACCGATGCAGGTGTAGCCCTTTTCCATCATTAAATAAGCGGCAACGCTGCTGTCTACGCCGCCGGACATACCGATCAATGCTTTCATCCGCCCAACCTCCTTTTGTGGAACTAGTGTATCACATCGCGGCATAGAAAGCAAACAGTTTCCGCGCAGGTATATTTTGGGATATGCAAAAGCGGTCTTGTATTGTGGCGGCGCATCTGCTATAATATAATCGATAACTATCGAAAGGAGGTTTGCCTGTGAATTATCGTAAAATATGCCTGCTGCTGGCTTTCGCAATGCTGCTGAGCCTGCTGCCGGTGAAAGCCTACGCAACGCAAGCCAATTCGGGCGAAGCTCTGATCGATGAGGTAATGCCAGCGGCGGAAACGAAGCCTGCGACAAAGCCGATGGAGAAACCTGCCGAGGAGCCTACCGAAGAACCTACGGCAGAGCCAACGGAAAAGCCTACCGCCAAGCCTACCGAGAAGCCAACGGAGGAGCCTACGGAAAAGCCCACAACAAAACCAACAGAGAAACCGACAGAAAAGCCTACCGAGGCGCCTACTGAGAAGCCTACAGAGCCGGCGGAGGAAGGCCCTATGAAGGTGTCGGATGATTTCGTGGCGGTTTTGAAGAAGATGGAAGGCTTCCATCCCGTAGCATATTGGGACTACTCCCAGTGGACCATCGGCTATGGCACGAAATGCCCTGAGGGCAAGGAAAAGTATTACACGGCTGACAATCCCTTCCCCAAAAAGGAAGCGGAGAAGCTGCTTCGTGAAGAATTGGCCTACTTTGAAAAGGTGGTCAATGACTATGCGGAAAAATATGATCTAAAATTTGAGCAGCATCAGTTTGATGCGCTGGTTTCCTTCTCCTACAATTGCGGCGGTGCCTGGGTGCGGGATGTAGATGGCTATCTCAACACCGCAATCCGGGAAGGCGATATGAGCAATCGGATCCTCTACGGCTTTATGCTGTGGAGTACCGCCGGCGGCGACTACATATTGATAAACCGCAGAAAATGCGAAGCCAATATGTACATAAACGGCGTTTACAAAGCCTACAACACGGCAAACAGTGTCCCTGCGGATTTTAAGCACGTATTCCTGGATGGCAACGGTGGAACGGTCAAATATACCATCCACGGCTATAATGCGGCCGATCCTGCTGCCATCGTATACAAATTCACAGAAAAGCCCAAGGGCGTTGATAAAGACGGTAAAGAATTCACCTATACCTTCGCCGGCTGGTACACTGCGCCCACCGGCGGCAAGCGAGTCAAAAAGCTGGACGGAAGCCTGGCCAACGGCACAGTGCTGTATGCCCGGTGGAAAGATCCGGACGGCAATGTGGCAGCCCTGCCCAAGGGCGAAGCGGTGGACAATATCGAAATTTCCGTAAAGAGCAAGGTCAATGTCCGCACCGGCCCCGGCACATTCTATCCCATTGAGGCAGAACTGCAGCCCGGCGCAAAGCTGATCATTACAGAGACCTTTAAGTCCGGTAGCACTCTGTGGGGTAAATGCGAGCAGGGCTGGCTCAGTCTGAACTATACCAACTATTCTGATATCATTTCCGGCAATCTGCCGGAGGATATTGATGGGCTTTGGGGTACTGTGGTTACTGCGGACAGCAACAGCACCGTCAATGTCCGCAAAGGTCCGTCCACTTCCTACGGCGTGGTTTACACCGTCAAAACCGGTGACCGTCTGCAGATCTTTGCGCTGAAATCCGATGGCGCAATGCAGTGGGGCCAGCTGGAGGACGGCAACTGGATCAGTATGGATTATGTGCAGCTGGATGAGCTGGCAGAGCTGCAGTCCATCGATATGGCATCCTTGCCGAAAAAGCTTAGCTATGTGCAGCGGCAGGATAAGCTCTCCTTAAGTGGCGCTGCGCTGAAGCTGACATTTGACGATGGCTCTACAAAAACGGTGAAGATCACATCTGATATGGTCACCGGCTTCAGCAACAAGGAGCTGGGCGAGGTGACGGTAACCGTCACTTATGAGGACCAGGCCACGACCTTTACGGTCACCGTTATTAAGGCAACGGTTACATTTAAGAATTATGACGGAACGGTACTGAGCGAAAAGCAGTATGCCTACGGCGATACGGTGAAAGCGCCGAAAACGCCTTCGAAGCCTGCGGATAAAGAGAATAAGTACCAGTTCACCGGCTGGGACAAGGAAATTACCACCTGCAAGGGCAATGCTGTGTACACGGCAGTGTTCAAAGCTGTACCGCTGAAAACCGTCGGCGTTGTGGTGACGGCATCTGGCAGCGGCGTCAATGTCCGCAAAGGCCCGGGCACAAGCTATGATATTGCTTACGAAGCCGCCTACGGTACGAAGGTGGAGATCCTGGATACCAAGTCCGACGGCAAGCTTACCTGGGGCAAGCTCAGCGATGGCAACTGGATCTGCATGGACTATGTTAAGACCACCCGGGACAAGGGAGATATGGACGGCAATTTCGTCCTGGATGAGGATGATGCCATCTATCTGCTGCGGCACGTAATCTTCCCGGACAAGTACCCGGTAGAGAATGGAAATGTCAACGGCGACAAGAAGGTCAACGAGGACGATGCTATCTATCTGCTGCGGCACGTGATCTTCCCGGATAAGTACCCTCTGAAATTAGGTGATTGATATGAAAAAGATTCTTTTGTGGCTGGCTTTGGTGCTGCTGATCGCTGCGCTGACCATTCAGGTTTCGGCTGCCCCCAGCGCCAGCCTGTCGGCATCAAAGACCTCTGCCAATGCCGGCGAAACCGTTACGGTGAATGTCAGCATTTCGGCTATGGATTGCAAGTATGGCGGTGCAGCGGTCAGCTTTGACAGCAAAGTTTTTGAACTGACCGGCGGCAAATGGCTGCTGAGCGGCACATTATTTGCGGAATTTTCCAACTCCAAAAAGGATGGTGTGTTCACTTATTCCGATGAAACCGGCATCTCCGGCAAGATTCTGGAGCTGAAGCTGAAGATTAAGGACAGCGCCGCCAGCGGCAAGTCTACTGTCAAGGTGAGCCTGATCCTGGATGGCGAAACTGTGGAGCAGTCCATCAGCATTACTGTGGCCTGCAAGCATAAATACGACAACGGCTGCGATGCAACCTGCAATATCTGCGGTGAAAAGCGCAGCATTACCCACAGCTGGAATGCCGGCACGACGGATAAAAAGGCCACCTGCACCACCGATGGTGCAAAGACTTTAACCTGCACCGTCTGCGGTGAGAAAAAGACCGAAACCATCAAGGCGTACGGCCACGATTATGCCAACGGCTGCGATACCACCTGCGCAAATTGCGGCGAGACCCGCACTACGACCCACCAATATGGCGAAGCCTGGAAAACCGACAGCACCAGCCACTGGCACGAGTGTACGGAATGCGGCGATGAAAAGGACGTGGCAGACCATACCCCCGGCCCGGAGGCTACCGATTACACGCCCCAAACCTGCACTGTCTGCGGCTATGTGATCAAAAAGGCGCTGGTGCATACCCACACACCCTCCGAAGAATGGATTACCGATGACAAAGGTCACTGGCACACCTGCCTGGAATGCAAAGAAACCACTGATTATGCGGATCACGCCTTTGACAACGAGTGCGATGCAGAGTGTAACGATTGCGGCTTCAAGAGGGAAGTAGGGGAGCATAACTACCTGCCCCAGTGGGCTGCGGATGCCGACGGCCATTGGCACGAATGCGGCTTCTGCGGTGATCGGCTGGAGATGGAGCTCCACGTTCCAGGCCCGGAGGCCACGGAGTTTGAGGGGCAGATGTGTATGATCTGCGGCTTTGAGCTGACGCCTATGCTTCACCAGCACGAGTACGAGCAGAAGAAGGATGCGCAAAAGCATTGGCTGGAATGTGCCTGCGGCGATGTGACCGATGAGGAAGCCCACACATGGGATGAAGGCACAGTAAAGACCGAGCCTGCGGTTGGTGTGGCTGGCGAGAAGGAGCATAATTGCACCGTCTGCGGTGAAGTTAAGACGGAGCAGATCCCTGCCCTGCAGCCCGCAGAGCCTCAGCAGGAGGGCTTGCTGGTAACTACGGATATGCTGATCGTAGCCGGCGCAGGTGTGCTGCTGCTTTGTACGCTGTGCCTGATCGTCGGCATCCTGATCGGTAAAAAGACAAGAAAATATAGCGAAGAATAAAGCAAAGCCCGGGAGATCCCTCCCGGGCTTTTTGTATCAAGGGAGGCTTTGTGCGGCGGATATAGAAAAAGAAAACCCACGCCAAGATGGCGTGGGTTTTGATTGTTCTGTAAGATAACTGATTATCTCTTGGAGAACTGAGGTGCGCGACGGGCGGCCTTCAATCCGTACTTCTTTCTTTCCTTCATTCTGGGGTCGCGGGTCAGGAAACCGGCAGCCTTCAGAGAAGCGCGGAACTCAGGGTTCACGGTCAGCAGAGCGCGGGAGATGCCGTGACGGATAGCGCCGGCCTGGCCGGAAACGCCGCCGCCTGCGACGGTGACAACAACGTCAACCTTGCCAACCAGGTCAGTGGAGACCAGGGGCTGACGGACAACCAGCTTCAGGGTTTCCAGGCCGAAATAATCGTCGATGTCGCGGCCGTTGATGATGATGGAACCGGTGCCGTTTTCGTAAACGCGAACACGTGCAACGGAGGACTTACGGCGACCAGTGCCGTAGTGGTACTTCTTAGCGCCTTCGTACATAATAAGTCGGAGGCCAAGCG